>JAJYLS010000310.1 GCA_021787555.1 Acidobacteriota bacterium
ACGAAGCCGACGCCGACTCGTTCCTCTCCCTGCACGGCTGGGGTGTCGTGGAATCTCTGCACGCGGCAAAGAAGCTCCACATGGAGCCCCGCCGGCTCACCATCCTCGGCGCCGAACCCGAGATCACCTTCAGCGCCTGCTTCGGCGGCCCCTTCATGGTCCACCACCCCTACGTCTATGCCGAAATGCTCAAGGCGCGCCTGCTGAAGCACGGCGTGGCCTGCTGGCTGGTCAACACCGGCTGGACCGGCGGCCCCTTCGGCGTGGGGAAGCGCATCTCGATCCGCCACACCCGGGACCTGCTCAATGCCGCCCTCAGCGGCAAGCTGAAGGATGCGAAGTTCCGCAAGGACCCGGTGTTCGGCTTCGATGTGCCCACCGAATGCGAAGGCGTGCCGTCGCAGATCCTCGACCCGGCGCAGACCTGGGGTGACCGCGACGCCTACAACCGCCACTACCGCGCGCTCGCCGCCCGCTTCATCGAGAACTTCAAGCTGATGGCCGACGGCTGCCCGCCGGAAGTTCTGGAAGGTGGCCCGTGTCTATTGGAAGTGATGGTGGAAAAGTAAGAGACTTACTTTTGCCGGCGGCTAAGTCCTTTCGCCTCAGCACGGGTCAAGACAAAAAAAGTAACAAACTTACTTTTCGCCGGTGAAGGCGCTACGGTTTGTCCGGGCTTTCTCCCTACCTGGGGGTGATTGCTGTTCGGGTTCGGTTTCATCATCATTGGAGAGAGCGCCTTTGCGCAAACCTACTCTCAATTCCAGCTTACCAAACGGGCGATCGAATGCAGGGCTGCCGCATCTTGTAAGCCATTGAAAACAAAACGGAAAAATATTCGAAAAACGAGAACCGAGGTTTTCGGTAAGACGGCGGGAGTGTAAGTAACTCAAGAATAAGATACAAGCTTTGGCCCGAGCGGGAGTTTGATAAGTGAAAGGCTCAAGCGCATTGGTTACCGGGGACTTGGGCAGCGGGAATCTAACCGACTTTGGTATGAGTGCTGCCACTGTGGAGGGTGAGGGCGACCTCATCCGGCTGGACCGATGACCGCACCAGCCTCGAAGGCCCGTCCAAGGCCCTCTTCACTCATCCTCATCGCGAAGGTGGAGCCGTAGAAGCTCCCGGCGCCCGATACCACAAGAACATCCCCTTCCCGATCCGCTCCGTCGGCGGCACCCGGTCCAGCCAGATCGGCTGATCCTCCGGCACTCCCAGGTGATATGCCTTCCAAAATGTCGCCCCGGCCAAAAAATAACCGTCGGGTTGATGAACCAAATCCACAGGCTGCTCGAGGTGCGGGAACCCGTGCTCCTTTTCCAGATCGGCCACGATGAATTGCGGAAACATCACCTGCTTCGCCCCGAGTTCGTGCAGCCGCGCGGCGGCGCGCTTGATGTCCTGCCCCCAATCGAGGTCCGAATCCACCAGCACGTTTTCCGGATGCGAGCCCGCCAGCACATTGAAATAGGCGAGGTAATCGGGATGGCTCGCCACCGACGATCCCGCGAAGCATGCCAGCAGCACGACCACAGTGCCGGCGGCCGCTCTTCGCCTGTTCTCCAGCAGCTTCACCACCGCCGCCGCGCCCAGCAGCGCCATCCCCATGTAGACCGGCAGCACGTGGCGGATCCCGATATTGATGTGCCCCAGCATGCCGGCTTGCAGCACGCCCGCCGCGAAGCACAGCGGAATCCACAGACGCGGCACCGCTTTCCGGAACACCAGCACCACGCCGAACGCCGCCAGCGCCACGAGCGGCAGCGGCGTTTTCACCGCCAGCGCCACCGGGTAGAAATACCAGAACCCCAGCGGGCTGCGCGCGCCCAGCAGGTAGGCCCAATGCCCGCGGTTATTATGCTGGAGCACGTCCCCGATGCCAGCAAATAATTCCGGCGCCGGCACTCCGGCGTACGAGAACCGGTATCCCGCCCAAATCACTAGCGCGCCCGTCAGCACCGCCAGCCCAAACGAGGGAAGGCGCAGCCGCATCGCTTTGCCCAGGCCCGTCGCCCCGGTCGCCCAATACCAAACGAACACCACGACCACCGCCGCCGGCAGGAACACCAGCGCAGTGAACTTGGAAAGCACCGCCAGCCCCGTGCACACGCCGAAGCCCACCGTCGTGAGCACGCCCGGCCGCTCGACCCATACCAGCCCGGCCAGGAACGCCGCGCCCAGAAACGCCGTCAGCGCCATATCGGTCGTGGCCAGGCCCGCATGCGCCAGCACCGCCGGAGTGAAGCTGAAAAGAAACACGGCGATCACAGCCGGCGCCCGCCCGAAGTAGCGCGCTCCCCACAGGTAAACCACCGCGCAGGCGATCCAGAAAAACGGCAGGATCCCCAGCCGCGCCAGCGCCAGCGTGCGCTCGTAATGCCCGCCGCTGTAAAGGATAGCGATGCCTTCCCGCGGCCACGTATAAATGTCCCGCGTGCCGATGCCCTGCGAGCGGATCCCCGAAAGATACGGCCCCAGCGCCGCTGCCACGCGCGCCAGCGGCGGATGCTGCGGCTCGCCCGTGTACGCGCCCTTGTCCAGCCACTGCATCCCGCAGGCCACGTGCATCGGCTCATCGAAGGTGTGGTCGAAAACCGTGTACGTCGATACGATGCGCGCCGACCCCACAATCGTCAGCAGCACCGCCAGCAGCGCTCCGCGGCGCTCCAGGAATTTGAGAGCCCCCATGCTACGGCGGTCCGGCCCCCTCCGGCAGCACCTCGTTCAGCGGCCCGGCGGGGCAGCCGTACTGGTGGAGAAAGCTTTCTTTCAGTTTCGCCGCAATATCCGGCCGCCCGGTCTCGAGGCGAATGCGGATCGCGTCCAGCGCAGCGTCGCACATGGTCCGGTGCACCACCGCGCATTGCGGATTGATCGCCGGCCCGTATGGCCCGGCGGTAATCGCGCAGCCTTCGCGATCCAGGCCGGCGCGGTACAGGTCGATGAGTTGCCGCCGCAGCCCCATGTCCGACGTCACCAGCATTCCCTCCATCAGCACAGTGGCCGCGCCGGCGGGTTGGTGGACGGCGTACAGGATCTCTCCAAGCTGGCTGTAGACCGCGGGATTCAGCGGCTCGCGCCGCCGGCTCTCCATGGCGGCGTCGAAGGCGCGGTCGCCGTCCCCCAGCCGGTAGTAAGCAGCGGCCAGCGAGCGGTAGATGTCCACATCCCGCGTGCTCCCCAGCAAGTCCTCCGCTTTCCCCTGCGCACGCAGCGCCGCCAGCCGCACCCGCCGATTGGCTTCCAGAATGGCTGCGCCGCGCTTGAGCACGGCCAGCGCGCGCCGATAATCCTGAACGCTCTCGGCCGGATGCGCGCCGTGCAGCCGGTCGCCCCGGATCAGGTAGGACTCTCCCGCGAAACGGTACATCTCCGGCGTGCTCTTGAAATCGGGCAGCGGCTGGAGAATCGCGATGGCCTTTTCCGCCTCGGCGATCTCCTCCCCCAGGTTCGTCCGCCCTGGATCGGCCGCCTTCAGCGCCACTGCCAGCATCGCATGCGCCTTGAAACTTGCGGGGCAGCTTCTCACGGCAGAGCGCGCCAGCGTGATATCGTCGTGCCAGTCCGCGTTCCGCGCCCATGTCCGCAGCGTGAATCCGCAGAGGAACACGCCGATTACCGCCGGCGCCACCCATGGCGCGCGCAAACGCCGGCCGGCGGCATCGAGCCCCAGCACAAGGCAGGCGAGCAGCCCCACCAGCGGCAGGTACAGCAGCCGTTCCGCCATGATCGTGCCTAGCGGAAACAGAAGGTTGGAAGCCGGCAGGAAGGCCAGGAACGCGAACGCTGCCAGGAAAAAAGCTGTCCGCTGGCGCGCATAGAGCAGAATCATCCCCGCCGCCAGCGACGCCGCCAGCGCGCCGCACGCCCATGCCTGCCAGCCGCCGTTGACCAGCGGAACCGCATTGTACGAATAGTCCGAAGAGAGCTTCAGCGGCCACACCGCCAGCCCCAGATAGTGGGCTATCACCTTGACCGACGTGAGCTTCGCCTGCCAGAACCCGGCCCCCGCGATGGGGTTATCGGTGAACGGGAAAAACGCCGGCGGGTCGGTCGCCAGTGCCAACGAGCGCTCGTATAACATTGCCTGTATCGGCACCAGCACCGCCACGCAGCCCAGGATCAGCGCCTGCCGCCGGTCGCGCCACCAGCACAGCTCGTACAGCAGGATCAGCGCCACAATCACCACCGCGCTCTCCTTCGAGAAGACCCCCACCACCGTCACCGCCATCAGCGCCGCCAGCCAGGCGAACCTGCGCCACCCCACGGCTTCCGCGCTCTTCGTATAAAAGAGCAGGCCCGCCAGCGTAGCGCCGCCGGCCAGCAAATCGGCGCGCCCCACAATGTTAGTGACCGATTCGGTCAGCAGCGGATGCACCGCCCACAAAGCAGCCAGCATCGCCGCGGGCCAGAATTTGCGGACCAACTTGCGCCCCAGCGCATACACCAGCAGCACGTTCACGAGGTGCAATAGAACGTTTACCCAGTGATACCCCGCGGGACTATCGCCATCTCCCAGCACGGCGTAGTTGAAAAGATACGAGAGCGTCGTGAGCGGCCGATACAGATCGCTGCCCCCGCGCGGCCACCAGTAAGCCCGCTGCCAGATCAATCCCAGGTTCTCGCCAGTCGCCGCATGCACGCGCGCGTCGTCCAGGATCAGCGCCTTGTTATCGAGTGCGAATCCGGCGTGGAAGGAATTGGCGAATGCCAGCAGCGTCAGGGCGCACAGCGCCAGCGACGCCAGGACCGGCCGCAAAGATCGGCGCGAATTCGGGGCGGGCGGCAAGGCGGCTGGCTTTTTTTTTGCAGGTTTCACAAGTGTGATCTTGGTTCCCTGAAGATTGGAGTTTTCTTCGGCCCCTTTTTGGATTATAGTATCTCTAAAGCAACTTCTATTCAGCGGTGTCTGGTGCTCGGGGGTGGTGTGTCGCGACTCGCTCGCGATCTTGTTTTGTAGGGGTTAGCGGACTCGGCCAACCCGGGTTCGGGGAGGAATATGAAATTCAGGAGTCTGTTCGCACTTCTTTTTCTGTTTGCCGCCGGTATCCGGGCGCAGGACTTCCGGGCTACCGTCACCGGCACGGTGACCGATCCTACCGGGGCGGTGATTCCCGGCGCGCAGGTAAAAGCGGTCAACGTGGCCACCAATGAAACCAAGGTGACACAAGCCGACGCCCGGGGCGTCTATACCATTCCCTATCTCGATCCTGGCGTTTACAATTTCCAGTTCACCGCCGCGGGATTTCAGGCGCTGAATCGCCAGAACATCACCTTGGCTGTGGCCCAAAAGTTCGGGCTGAACGTTAAACTGGCGGTAGGACAGACCGCCACTGCAATCACCGTCTCCGGCCACCAGGAAACCATAGATACCGCCGACGCCAGCCGTGGCGTGGTCTTTGACCCGCTCAAGACGCAGGAGTACCCGCTGAACGGCCGCCAGAGCTACATGCTCATGATGCTGACACCCGGCGTCCTGTTCACGACGTTCTCCTTCGGGCCGCACGGCAATTCCGGCACCCGCGCGTGGGACGTCACCAACGCCTACAAGTTCAACGGCGCGCGCAGCGGCAACGGCGATAATGTCTTCCTCATGAACGGCGGCATCATCAGCAACGAGGGCAGCACGTGGGAATTCGCACCCAGCGTCGATTCCATCCAGGAATTCAAGGTGGAAACCAACGCCTTTGACGCGCAATATGGCCACGAAGCCGGAGGCGTGGTCAACACCACCATCAAGTCCGGCACGAATAACTGGCACGGCGACGTTTACGATTACTGGCGCTACTACGGCCTCGACGCCAACAGCTTCGACAACAACGTCAATGGCACGCCCAAGGGCTACCACAATCAGCACCAGTTCGGCGGTGTGCTAGGTGGGCCCATCAGGAAGGATAAGGACTTCCTCTTTGTGAGCTACGAGGGATGGCAGGAGCGCCTGCCGTTCCCCACCACCGCGACCGTCGTGCCCATGGATTTGCGCACCGGCAATTTTACCAATTCGGCCTATGGCATGACCGTCTTCGACCCGCTGACCCGGCATAACTGCGGCGCGCCCAATGAGCCCTGCTCGCAATCCCCGTACTGGGAAAATCCGTTCCCCCGAAACGTGATTCCCGGCAATCGCATCAGCCCGGTTGCCAGAAATATCCTGTCTTACCTCCCGGCGCCCAACTCGCCGGGCATCGGGTTAGGGGGGATTACGGATAACTATGTCGCCAACCCCAACCTGGGGCGCTACTGGTATAACCAGCCGATCATCCGCTTCGATCATAACTTCAGCGATAAAGACAAGCTCAACGCCATGTTCTCGGAGTTCCACGGCTTCGAGTACCGCTCTACGACCGGTTTCGAGCCGCCGGTGGCCATTGGAAATACATACAATAACCGCACATTCACGGGCCTGAACTTGGACGAAACCCACGTAATTAACTCCTCCACTGTGCTGGACGTTCGGGCCAATTACTTCCGGTTTGTCCAACTTAGTCCCGGTTACACTTCGCAGGCACAGGCCATCACGCCGCAATCCATCGGCATGAGCGGCATGATCGAAGCGCCTACCGTCAACAGCCGCGTGATTCCCAAC
>JAJYLS010000311.1 GCA_021787555.1 Acidobacteriota bacterium
TGCGGAGGCGCTGGTGGACGCGGCACGCGGGCGGGATCTGCAGCGCGGCTTCAAGCTGACCTATATTCTGCTGGCGGCATCGTTCTGGGTGGCCTCGCTGGGGCTGCTGGTGTACCTGGCGCACCGCGTGAGCCAGCCGATCCAGCAATTGACCGCGGGGCTCACGACTCTGGCGGCGGGCGATTTGAGCGCGCGGGTCCCGGTGCGGCGGGACGACGAGATCGGGCGCGCGATCCACGCGTTCAACAACATGGCGGGCCGGCTGCAGGAAAGCACGGAGCGGCTGGTATACCTGCGGCAGGTGGCGAGCTGGCAGACGCTGGCGCGGAAGATGGCGCACGAGGTGAAGAACTCGCTGACGCCCATCCGGCTGACGGTGGAAGAAATGCTCGCGCGGCACGAGGACGCCGACCGCGCGTTCATGGAGCAGGCGACACAGATCGTGGTGGACGAGATCGAGACGCTGGAGCGCCGCGTGCGGGCGTTTTCGCGATTCGCCGCCGAGCCGCCGGTGGAGGCGGCGCCGGTGGACGTCAATTCGCTGCTCCAGGAACGGATCGCGTTTTTGAAGACCGCGCATCCGGAAGTGGCGTACGATTGCCGGCTGGCAACCGACGCGCCGCGCGTGGTGGCGGACCAGGACCTGCTCAAGGGCATCCTGACAAACCTGCTCGAGAACGCGGCGGAGGCCGCGGGCGCCGGGGGGCGTATACTGGGAGTAACCGCCGCGGAGAACGGCCGGGTGGCCATCGAGGTCCACGATTCCGGTCCGGGACTCAGCGACCAGGCGCGTGCCTCGCTCTTTCAACCTACCATCTCTTTCAAGAAGCGCGGAATGGGGCTGGGGCTCTCGATCGCCCGCCGGAGCGCTTTGCTTTCGGGCGGAGACATCGTGCTGGTCGATGGCGAACTGGGCGGCGCGGCGTTCCGCGTGCTGCTGCCCGGGCTGCCGCGGGGCGAAATGAAGATGACCAATGCCGTCTAAGCGCATTCTGATCGTCGATGACGAAGAAAATATCGGCCGCTCGCTGCGCCTGATTCTCGAGCGCGAAGGCTACGCGGTGAACGTGTGCCGGACTATGGCGGAGTTCCGCAAGCATCCCGAGGCGCGGCGCGCGGACGCCTATCTGCTGGATATGAAACTGCCGGACGGCAACGGGATCGACCTGCTGCGCGCGGTGCGGCAGAACGGCGGCGCCGCGCCGGCGGTGATGATTTCGGGCCACGGGACGATCGCCGATGCAGTCGAGGCCACGCGCGCCGGAGCGTTCGATTTTCTGGAGAAGCCGCTCAGCCGCGACCGCGTGCTGGTGGCGGTGAAGAACGCGCTGGAACATTCCAGCCTGAAACTGGAGAACGAGCGGCTGCGCGAGATGGTGGGCAGCGCTCCGCGGATGATCGGGCAGAGCCCGGCCTGGGTGCGCGCGGTCGAGCAGGCGTCCATGGCGGCGCGCTCGGACGCGCGCGTGCTCCTGATCGGGGAATCGGGGACCGGCAAGGAACTGCTGGCGGCGCACATCCACAACTCCAGCCCGTTTTCCGCGGGGCCGTTCGTGAAGGTGAACTGTGCGGCGATTCCGACCGAGCTGATCGAGACCGAGCTGTTCGGGCACGAGAAGGGCTCGTTCACCGGGGCGACGAACTCGCGGCGCGGCAAGTTCGAGATGGCCGACGGCGGCACGATTTTTCTGGATGAAGTCGGGGACCTCCACGGCGCGTCGCAGGCCAAGCTGCTGCGCGTGTTGCAAGAGGGCGAATTCCACCGCGTGGGGGGCGAGCAGATCATCCGGGTGAACGTGCGGGTGATTTCCGCGACCAACCGGGACCTTGCGGCCATGGTATCGCAGGACAAGTTCCGGGAAGACCTGTACTACCGGTTGAGCGTGGTGCCGATCCGCGTGCCGGCGCTGCGGGAGCGGCCGCACGATGTCCGGCTGCTGGCGGAATATTTCCTCGAGGATTTTTGCGCGCGCAACAATTTCAAGCCGAAGACCCTGGAGGAAACGGTCTTTCCGGTGCTGGAGAGCTACGGGTGGCCGGGCAACGCGCGCGAATTGCGCAACGTCATCGAGCGCATGGCGATTCTGACGCCGGGCGAGCGGTTGACGCGCGAATCGATTCCGGTGGAGCTGCGGCTGCAACGCGATTCGGGGCAGAAATCCACGATTCAGGAAGCGCGCGAATCGGCCGAGCGCGAGCACATTCTGCGGGCGCTGGAGGAATCCAACTGGAACGTCTCGGGCGCCGCGCGGGCGCTGGGGATGGAGCGCACGAACCTGCATAAGCGCATCCGGGCGCTGGGGTTGAGCCGGGCCTCGGGGCGGTAGCGCGGCCTTTGTTCGGTAGCGCAATCCGGGAAACTGACAATTGATAACTGCTAACTGACGACTTTCTACGCGATCCGCTCGATGGGCTCGGGACGCTCGACGGGCGGTTCACCCGGCAGGGCTTCGGGCTGCGGTTTCGGGACGGCGGCTTCGAGCATCGTGCTGAAATCGTGGGCGAAGAGGAGCTTATCTTCTTCATCGCAGCCGAGCGGGGCGAGGGATTCGGCCAGACTGGGCTGGAGCAGGTTCAGCCGGGAGTCGGGCGCGGCGAGATAGTGGGCTATATCGCGCGCCTGCTGCTCGGCGGAAAGATCCAGCCAGTCGTTGAATGCGCGGGAGTGGAGGCGCTCGAGGACGCGGCCGGTTTCGGTTTCGCCGTAGAGGCGCGCCGATTCGGGATCGAGATACTCCCCGGTGGCGCGGAAGGAGGCGAGCCAGGCAAGGGTGCCGAAAGCGGTGGGGATCGCGGCGGCGCGGTCGCTCCAATAGTCCGAGCAGGACGACACGACCATGGGCATGAGCTGCGCTTCTTGCGGCGTTTCGTCCTCGTGCTCATCGAGGAAGCAGCTTTCGAAAGCGCGGTCGAGCACCTCGCCCGTCAGCGTGAGCGGGAGTTTCTCGAATTGGATGAGGTTCAGGGCGTGGGTGAGGACGTCGCGCGGATGGCAACGGCGGAATTTTCTGCCGGTGCGGTGGTAATGCTTTTCGACGAAGCCGGAGATGAGATCGCGCGGGCAGGGCAGGCGGCGGACCGCGCAGAAGCTTTCGAAGATGCGGATGAATTCGCTTTCCGTGGGGCCGCGCAGCAGCATCTTATATTGAATGCGGCGGAGGAAGGCTTCGTCGCCCAGGTCGGCGGGATTCAGGTTGGTGGAGAAGACCAGAAAAGTTTCGAACGGCACGGTCATCTTGCCGCCGGTGAGAAAGCTGAGGTAATCGACGCGCCGCTCCATGGGGACGATCCAGCGGTTGAGAACCTCGGCCGGGGTGGCGCGCTGGCGTCCGAAGTCATCGATGAGGTAGATGCCGTTGTTGGCCTTCAACTGGAAGGGCGCTTCGTAGACCTTGGAGGTGGCGTTGTAGCGCAGGTCCAGCATATCGATGGTGAGCTCGCCGCCGGTAATGAGGAAGGGGCGCTTGCATTTGGCCCAGCGGCGGTCGTAGGAGCGCTCGAGGGAAACGGCAAGGACGGAGGGGGCTTCCTCCTCGATGCGCTGGTGGTAAATCGGGTCGTAGACCTGGACGATATTGCCTTGGCATTCGAGGGCGTAGGGCAGGAAGATGGGAGCGGATTCGAGATTGTTGAGCGACTCGATGAGGAAGGTTTTGCCGTCGCCGGGTTTGCCGTGGAGCAGGAGGGAGTTGGCGGAGCTGACGGCGGGGCCGACCTGCGAAATCACGCGCTCGGTGACGACCATGCCGCGGAAGGCCTTGGCCAGGCTCTCCTTGGTGACCCAGCCCTCGCGCGGGCGCTGGCGGCGGACGAGATCGCAGTACTGCGCGAGCGGCACGGGGGCGGGACCGGCGTACTGGTTGGCTTCGAGGGACTCGCGGGCGCGGGCGCGCCCGGCTTCGGTGAGGGCAAGCAAGGCGCCGATGTTGCCCATGCCGAGCGATTTTTTGACCTGAACGTGGTGGCGGAACTTGAGCGATTCCACCAAGTCCTGGATGACGCTGAATTTCAGGCCGATGGCGGCGGAGAGGTCCTGGCCGTAGATGTCGCCCCGGAAGTACAGAATCTTGAGGATGAGGTGCTCAAGGGTGGTTTCCGCCAAGCCGGTTTCTTCGATCGATTCCGGTTCCTGGGGAACGACCATCTCCGGCTCTGGGGCGGCGGACTTCACTCGGTTCTATTAGAGCAGCAGCCAGGAAAGAAATATAGTTTACTTAAGTTATCAGTCGTCAATTATCAGTTGTTAGTCCGGTGGATTTCGGCAACTGAAAACTGATAACTGACCGGCGCGCTACAATGGCGGGTCGAGGAGTGAAGAACTGTGTCGGATATGACGATTCAGCCCACGGCGAAGTTTGTGAAAGCAGGCGCCATTCTGGCGGCCATCGTTTTCCTGGGCCTGGAAATCATGTGCCTGGTTTGGTGGATCGACAAGGCGGGCGGAGCGTGGGTGATGGCGCTGCCGCCGCTGGTGCTGCTGTGGCCGGCGGCGCGCGCGCTGAAACGGCGGTTCATCAAGACTACGATCACGGGTGACCGGCTGCGCTACGAGGTGGGAGTGACAGCCAAATCCACGCGCACCATCCAGCTTTCGAAGGTGCAGGATGTGCGGGTGGACCAGCGGCTGATGCAGCGGTTGTGGAAGGTGGGGGATTTGTCGATTGAGACCGCGGGGGAGACGAGCCGGCTGGTGCTGCACAACGTGGACAACCCGCAGACGCTGGCGGATGAAATCATGAACCGCGCGCAGCACGGGACGGCGGCGGGGTAGGGCGGACCTCGCCGTTTCGCGGCTGGCGGCCCGCCTGCCCGCCACTGCCCTTCACGCCAAGTGCACCGTATCGGACCTAAGCCGCAGCCGCTTGCGACCTCACCACGGCTAACCGCGTGAGCTTTGCGCGGTAGCGCCCGCTCGTAATCGGCGCTACAATCGCGCCAGATACCCGGGACTCTGATCGGAGCCGCGAGCGTAAGCGAGCGGTGGCGACGGAATACGTCACCGTAATTCCGAACGGCGGTACTGAGCCGAAGCCGCCTGCGACTTGATCTCGATGCCGGCCATCGCTTCCACAAACATCACGATGGCCGAGTGGTCGAGGTCGCCCTTGCCCTCGTTCATCAGGGCCATCAGCATCTGCTGCACCATGCTGGTGAGCGGCAGCCCGACCTTCATCGATTCCGCCGCCAACAGCGCGTTGCGCAGGTCCTTCTGGTGCAGGCGGATTCGGAACCCAGGCTGAAAATTGCGCGCCGTCACCATGGGCGCCTTGGCGTTCAGCACCGTGCTGCCGGCCAGCCCGCCCTTCACGGCATTGAAAACCACCGCCGGATCGAGCCCCGCGCGCGTGGCCAGCACCAGCGCCTCGCCCATGGCCGCGATATTGCACGCCACCATGATCTGGTTCGCCAGCTTGGTGACATTCCCCGCCCACCGGTCCGGTGAGCGTCACGCTCGAACCCATGCACTTCAGCACCGGCTCTATCCTGGCGAACACCGCCGCATCGCCGCCCACCATGATGGCCAGCGTTCCATCGACGGCCTTCGGCTCGCCGCCGCTGACCGGCGCGTCCAGGAACGCCACGCCTCTCGCGGCGCACGCCGCGCCCACCTGCTGCGATACCAGCGGGCTGATCGAACTCATGTCGATCAGCGTCGCGCCCTTCTGTGCGCCTTCCAGCACGCCGCCGGCGCCCAGCACCGCCTCTTTGACCTCCGGCCCATCCGGCAGCATCGTAATGACAATCTCCGACCCGGCCGCCGCCGCGCGCGCCGACCCGGCCGCCGCCGCGCCGTATCCGGCCACCAGTTTCACGCGCTCCGGGACGACGTCATACACCGTCAGCCGATGCCCCGCCTTCAGCAGGTTCCGGCACATCGGCCCGCCCATGATTCCCAAACCCACAAATCCAATATTCGCCATTTTTCCTTTCCTCCTACTGCCTCATCGCTTACTTCGGCTCGACGCAGGTCCTCACACTTCCACCGCCTCCTTGAGCAACGCCTGCATGTCTTTGATCCCCACTCCCGGCGCGGTGGGCACCGTGAGCTTGCCGTCGCGCACCGTGACCGGCGGATCGAACCACTCGCCGTATTTCTCCAGCCCCAGTTTGTACTCCTGGTACGGCCCAATGTTTTTCACCGCCGATGCGAAGTGCAGGTTGTACACGAATCCGAAACCGCCGGAGAGGTGCGCCGTGGTCGGCATCTTGGCCACCTCCGCCATCCGCGCCACCCGCATCGACCGCACCATGCCGCCGTAGTAGAACAGATCCGGCTGCACGATGTCCGCCACGTGCGCCGCGATGATCCAGCGGAAGCGCCAGTCGCTGTATTCCTGCTCGCCCAGCGCCACCGGAATATCGAGCGTATCCGTCACGATCCTGGTATCGCTCAGGTGATCGAACGGGCACGGCTCCTCGTAATGGATGGCCTTCACCGCCTCCAGCATGCGCCCCACCTTGATGGCTTCCGGCGGATCGTACGAGCTGTTCGAATCGGCGTGGATCACCATGGCGTCGCCGAACGATTTCCGCACCAGCGGGATCAGCCGCTCGGTCCGATGCGGCATGGCAT
>JAJYLS010000019.1 GCA_021787555.1 Acidobacteriota bacterium
CCGGCTGCCGGATTGGCTTCGGCCGGCCGCGCTTCCGAACGCGCAGCGGCTTGCCCGTCCGCCGCTCCAACCATACGAGAAATTCCCGCGAGCCCAGCGGTTCGCCGGTGCGGGTCGCCCGGCGCATCGCCTCCAGATCGCCTTCATCCATAGCGGCGGATAGTATCTCCATCCACTCGGCAAAGTTCCAGCGGGCAAAGTACTCCTTCCACTGAAAATCTAGCACCGCGTCCATGGCGCTGTCCACGGTGTGGGCGTGCGCGCTGGACCACGGCCATTCCCATGGCGCCAGCTCCGGGCGCACCGGGTTCCGTTCGATGTAGCGCACGGCGCTGTACAGGTGCGGCTCGTACAGGGAGCAGGAGAAGAAGCGGTTCTGCCAGAGATGGCCGCTGCCGCCCACACGGCTGCTCAGCGCCAGCGCCCACTCGGAATGGGCGTGGCCGAGGGCGCGCGCCAGAAAATCCTGGCTTTCCGGCACCGCTATGAGGTGCACGTGATTGGTTATGAGACAATAACCGAGGATACGCATGCCGTGGCGCCGGGCGAGGCGGCCGAGGAGTTCGAGGTGGCGGCGGTCGTCGGACGTGAAGAAGACGGGCTGGCGATTGTTGCCGCGCTGGGTAATGTGATAGGGGACGCCGAGGACGACGACGCGAGGACGGCGGGGCATATAGAGTAGAGTGCGGGAGACTCGCCGCAACTCTCAGAAAGATGCGTCTCTCCCCTTTTTGGGGTAGGACTGCTCTACCAGCCGCGCCAGCGGCCCCTCGGCATCGATTCCCGCGACCTTCGCCAGCGCGCCGGCCGGGCCTGCGGCGCGCACCAGGCTCTGCAATTCGCACGCGGCCGGATCGCCCGGCTCGTCGTAGCGCAGCGCGGCGGCAATTCCGTGGGCCAGCGCGGAAGGCTCGATTCCGTGGGCCAGCGCCAGTTCGGCCGGCCCGACCAGCCGGTCGTGGCGGCCCAGCTTGCGCAGCGGATCGCGCGCATTGCGCTCGATGGGGTCGACAATCTCGCGCTTCTGGTACTTGGCAATCGCCGAGGCGGCGAAGGCGCGCTGCTCTTCCGGATCGAAACCGTACTCCCGGCACAGCGCTTCCGAGGATTCTTCCGCGGCCTGCCGCGCGAGCGCCACCAACTCGGGATCGTTAGCGGCATCGCTCAGCACACGGTAGCCCTTGCAGTAGCCGGAATACGCGATCACCGCATTGATGGCATTGTAGGTGAACAGCTTCCGTACCAAATTGCCCGCGAAATTGGCTTGCGGATCGAGGCCTTGAATAGCGGGAATCTCCCCCACGAAGGCCGCGCGGTCGGCGGGCAGCGTCCACATGTCCTGCACCCGCAGCGAGAACGGGTCTTCGCGGCGCATCTCTTCGCTGGGCTCGACGCACGAGCGCAGCACCAGCGTCTCGACGATGCCCACGTTTTCCAGGCCTCCGCCGAGAAGTTCGCGCAGCCAGCGCGCCGGCTGAAAATAGTTCTCGCAAATGATGATGTTGAGCGGTGTGGTCCTTCCTGCCAGGGCGGGAGCCAGCGATTCTGCCACCCGCGGCAGGTTCGGCCCGCCAACCGAAACGAAAACGACGCCCGCCTCCGCCACGGCGCGCGCCACCGCATCCGTCTCCGCCGTGCACAGAGCCTCGAATCCCGAAATGACCGCGTCCTTCTCCGGCGCGCCCATCACGTGAATGCGGTATTGGCCGCGTGTACGGAGCATAGCCACCAGCTCCGGCGATTTCTCGACGAACGTGATCCTGTACCCCGAGAGCGTGAGCAAATGCGCCAGGAAACCGCCCGCGATCTTGCCCGCGCCGAAAATGGTGGCTCGCTGATTCATAAAGCCCCATTCACCACAGAGCCACAGAGATTACACGGAGGAGTTCTTTTCATGTGCTTTCCTCTGCGCTTCCTCTGTGTTCTCCGTGACTCCGTGGTGAAACCAATTTTTCAGTGCCGGATACAGCTCGCAAAAGCGCGCATACGATTCTGCATACATCTCGGCCCCATCCGGCGCGAAGCTGCGCGCGCGGCGGCTCATACAGTGCGCGGCGGACTCGCGCGTCGGATACCAGCCGCAGCCTACTGCCGCCAGCATCGCCGCGCCCACGGTTCCGGTGTGCGGATGGGCGGAAACGGTCAGGGTCCGGCCCAGCACGCTGGCGCGAATCTGGTTCCACAGCGCCGATTGGGCCGCACCGCCCGAAATCGCCAGCGCCCCGCTGCCGGACTGCAGTTCCGCCGGCAACAGCTCCAGAATCTGCCGCAAACCGAACGCCACGCCTTCCAGGATAGCTCTGACGAAATGCTCCTCACGGTGCCCCGAGCGGATGTCGATAAATGCCCCGCGCGCCGCCGCATCCCAGATGGGCGCGCGCTCGCCTTCCAGGTACGGCAGAAAAAACAGGCCCTCCGAGCCGGGCGGCACTTCGGCGGCGCGCGCCAGCAGCGCGTCGCGCGGGCCGCCGAACGCCCGCAGGAACCAGTCCAGCGAGCGGCCTCCGCAGGTGGTCACGCCGTACAGCAATTGCTTGCCCGGGAGAAACGGCGCGGCCACCAGCGCGGCGGAGCGGCGCTCCACCACGGAATCTGTCACTCCGCCCAGATGCTCGCTCGTCCCGGTAATGCTGAACAGGTCGCCGTGATGGGCGCAACCGCTGCCCAGCACCGAGGCGTTCAAATCGTTCCACCCGGCCACCACCGGAATGCCCTCAGTCAGCCCCGTTTCGCGCGCGGCTTCGGGCCGGAGCGTGCCGATCGCCTCGTGCGGCTCGCGAAGCGCCGGCAGCAGGCGCGCCGGCAGATTCAGCCGCGCGAAGAGCGCGGCGGGCGCCTGCCCGTTCGCCAGGTCGATCATGCCGCGATTGCTCGAAGCATCGCTCGCCAACTCGCCCGTAAGCCGGAAGTTGACGAAATCTTTGGCCTGGATCGCGCGGAAGGCGCGGTCCAAAGTCTCCGGCTCGTGCTTCTGAAACCAGAGCAGCCGCGGCAGCGGCCAGGTGGCGGCCGGCGGCAGATCGATTCCCAGGTAACCGGCCAGCTCCGCGCGCGAAAATCTCCGGCCCAACTCATCCACTTCGGCAATCGCCCTTCGATCCTGAAATCCGAGCGCCGGACGCAGCGGGACGCCGGCCACGTTCACGAACGTCAGGCTGGAGATATGGCCGCTCGCGCCGACTCCCGCCACCTCCGCCCGCGGGTTCCGGGCCATCAACTCGCCGATCGATTCCACCGCCGCGCGCCACCACGCCTCCGCATCCTGCTCCGCGCAGCCCGGCCGCGACACATCCGTGGGGTACGCCCGGCTGGCCGAGTCCACCGCCGCGCCATCCCGCGAGAACAGCCCGGCCTTGGTGCTCGAAGAGCCGACATCGATGCCCAGGACGCACTGAGGGTTCATCGGAAGATCCAGTCCAGCAGCGTGAGTGCCGCCAGAATCGCGAGGCCCTGCATCGCCAGCTTCGTGTCCCACACACGCTTGCGCTGATACACGAGAGTCTCCTCCTTCAGAACCGGCGGCGGCGTCGCCAGGCTCACCGCGATGGTCACCGCCATGGCCGCCGTCCAGCCGCAGATCGCGCCGTAGAAAGTGGGCGCCATGTCGGAGGAATAATGCAGCCATCCCAGCCGGTACGCGGCGTAGTGGCCCATCGAACCCGCGACGCCCGCGATCATGCCGTAGAACGCGCCGCTCGAATTGCTGCGCCGCCAGAACATGCCCAGAAAGAACGTCGCAAACAGCGGCGCGATGAAAAACGACGCGACGAGCTGCATGTAATCCATCAGGTTGTCGAAGCGCAGCACGATGTACGCCGCCGCCACGCTGAGCGCCGTGCCCACAAACGTCGCGGCGCGCGCCACGTGCAAATAGTGCCGGTCGCCGCGGTCCGGCGCAAGGTAGGTCTGGTAGATGTCATAAGTCCACACGGTGTTGAAGGCCGTGATATTGCCCGCCATCCCCGACATGAAGCTGGCCAGCAGCGCGGTGATGCCGAGACCGAGCAGGCCGGGCCCGTAGAACTTGCCGAGCAGCAGCGGCAGGGCGTCGTTGTAATCGTGCTGCAATTCGGGGCCGAACAGCGCCGCCGCGCAGAGTCCCGGCACCGTCACCAGGAACGGGAAGAGCATTTTGGGAATCGCCGCCAGGAGCGGCGTGCGCTGCGCGTCGGCGAGCGACCGCGCCGCCATGGCACGCTGCACCAGCAGGAAGTCGGTGGACCAGTAGGCAAAGCTCATCACGAACCCCAGCCCGAAGGAGACCACCAACCAGTTCGCGCCGAGGGCGTTGTGCGCGGTCCCCATGTAGAGCCAGGTGTGCAGCTTGGCGTCGGGCAGCGCGCGCGCCAGTCCGCGCCATCCGCCCGCCGCGTGGAGCGCCATGATCGAAAGCGGCAGAAACCCCACCACGATCAGCCCGAATTGCAGCACCTCGTTGTAGATCGAGGAAGCCAGGCCGCCCATGAACGTGTACGCCACCACGATTCCCGCCGACGCCAGCACGCTGGTATTGAACGACCAGCCCAGCATGCTCGTGAACACCACCGCCAGGGCGAACATGTTGATGCCCGACATCAAAATGGTCATCACCGCGAAGGTCAGCGAATTGAGCAGGTGGGCGCGCCAGTCGAAGCGCCGCTTCAGGTATTCGGGCACGCTGCGCACGCCGGTGTCGTAATAGATGCGCATCATGAACACGGCCAGGAAGACCATGGCCGGGATGGCGCCCACCCAGTAGTAATGGTTGGTGAGCATTCCGTACTTGGCGCCGTTCGAGATCATCCCCATGATTTCGAGCGAGCCGAGGTTGGCGGCCATGAAGGCAAGCCCGGTCATCCACAGCGGCACGGAGCGGCCGGCGAGGAGAAAATCCTGGGTATTGTGGATGCGCCGGCGCGCCAGCGCTCCGATGCCCAGAACACCGGCAAAGTAGAGTGCAACGAGAATCCAATCGATAGTGGCGAGCCGCATCCCCGGAATGACAATCGTATCGTATAACGGCCCGGCGAACCGCAGCGCATCGCAGGCGCCCGGCCCTGGGCTGGTGAGGAGCGGCGTAATCCACTCGGTGTAACCCTCCCGGAGTAGCCGTTTCAGAGAATTGTCTCGTTCCCGGCAATAGCTTAACCTCGAACAAAGGAGAAAGAGGCCTTCTATGCGGAAATTATGGCTGATTGCGCCAGTTGCGGCAGGACTCTTGCTGCCGGGGGCCGCGTATGCCCAAACCGTGGCCTACGCTGATCCAGTTTACGCAGGCAACCAACCTTGGACCGGGAACCTGGGCCTGGATTTCGATGTAATAGCCCCCATTGAGGTGAAGCAGTTGGGCGTGTTCGACAACAATGGGGACGGACTCTCCACTGCTAAGTCAGTGGGAATCTTTAACCGCGATACTCAAACGGTCGTGGGTTCGACGTGCACCATACCTTCGGGCACGAGTGCCGTCCTGGTGAACGGCGACCGGTTTTGCGCCGTTATCCCCTTCGTCCTGGCGCCCGGCCACTATTCAATCGTGGCTGTGGGCTTCGGACAAGTCGATATGAATGGCAATGCACACTTTGCCGGCTTCCAAGCGTCGACCGAAAACACCGGGGGCGGGTTGATTGCGTTTGTCGGCTCCGGGCGATACGACACCAACGCCAGTTTGGACTTCCCGACCACCGTCGATGTGGACCCCACCAATATCTACAATGCCGGAACCTTCATGTTCGTACCCGCGCCCATCACCGCCGTTGAAGACGTGCCTTTCCAGGTAAGGTATGCGGCAAACCTGGGCCAGGGCGAGTCGCATATCGACATCGTCAACGATGGCCTGAACGGGGCGCCGTTGCGGGGCCCGGGAATCGGACCAACCGTCGGCAACATTTGCGTCAACGTCTATGCGTTCGATCAGAATGAGGAGTTGATCTCCTGCTGCTCCTGCCTGCTTACCCCGAACCAGGTGCGGAATCTGGGCGTGAACCGGGACATCACTTCCAACACGGCGACGCAAGTGGTTCCCACCTCGGTGACGATCAAATTGCTGGCCACCTTGGCGGGCACGGAAGGCACGCCCGCGGATTGCAGTCAGGCCGCCGCACTGGTGAACAAGGCCGCCCTCGTAGGCGGCTATTCCGCCTTTGGGAGCACACTCCATGCGGCTCCGGTGGGCACAGGTTATGTCACCACGGAGACGCCGTTCCTTCCCGCGACGTTGAGCCCCAGCGAACTCGCCAGCCTTGCCAACCGCTGCGCCAACATCATTGGGAATCTGAGCAAATTCGGCCAGTGCGCATCCTGCCAGAAGGGCGCTCTGGGCGGTGCCAAGTTCTGACTCTGGTTTGGTTTGCTTCATATTCGGGTAACCGGTTCATCCCGCCGGTTACCCGCTTTCAGCTCTCTCCCGCACTCGCTCCGCCGCACACCGGTCCGCCAGCAAAGCGCTGTGCGCGTCGGACGGGGTGTTGATGGTGGACGTGGGGGGATTCGAACCCCCGACCCCGGCGTTGCGAACGCCGTGCTCTCCCAACTGAGCTACACGCCCATCTTTCGATGCAACCTGAGGGCAATTACAATATAACAGATGGCGGAGCCTGAGATCGATAACCAACTTGAGCAGATGCGCCGCGACTGGGACCAGCGCGCCCGGGAGAACGCCCGGTACTATGTCGCTACCGGACAGGAGAATTGGGACGACGAGGAGTTCTTCCGCTCCGGCCAGATGGAACTCGAGTGTCAGGTCCTCAACGATCTTGAGAATATCTGCCAGGGCAAGAATCCCCGCAAAATGAAGGTGCTGGAAATCGGTTGCGGCGCCGGACGCGTCACCCGCGCCCTCGCCGCCTTCTTCGGCGAAATCTATGCCGTCGATATCAGCGCCGAAATGGTCGCCCGCGCGCAGCGCGCCCTCGAAGGATTTCCCAACGCCCACGTCTTTCAGAACGATGGCAAAGATCTCGCCGTGGTGGCTCGCGCGCTGGAAGGCGGCCGCCTCCGGAGGTTGTACCGGCGGCTCCGCGGCCGCGACGCCTCCGGACGCGGCGAGATCGATTTTGCCTTCTCCTGCATCGTCTTCCAGCACATCCCCAGCCGCGAGATCATCGAAAATTACGTCCGCGAGGTGCACGCCCTGTTGCGCCCCGGCGGCTTGTTCAAATTCCAGGTGCAGGGTTATCCGGAACTGGAAATCAAACCCAACGATAGCTGGGTGGGCGTCTCGTTTACCGAGGAGCAGGCCCGCGACATGGCCGGCCGGTGCGGCTTCGACATGCGCTACAACCACGGCGCCGGCGAGCAGTATTACTGGCTCTGGTTCTTCAAAGAATAGCTGGCAGTTCTCAGCTATCGGCTTTCAGCCACCTCCGTGCGGACGATTCGCCTTCGCTCACCTGTCTTCCGGCGGCTCAGACTCCTCTCCCGCTTTCTTCCGCCGCTGCTCCCAGTACTCCTTCATCCGCCGCGAAACCTGCTGGCGCTCCTTCGAACTCATCGATTTCCGCCCCCGCCGCTTGGTCGGTTCGGGCAGCTCGGGAAGCATCGCGGACCTCTCCTGGAGGTCCTCCAGCGCCTTGATGATACGCTCCAGCCGCTCCTTTTCCGCGTAGAGCTCCTGAATGGCTTTATAAAGATCCATGCAACTCGATGCGAGACGGCGGCCAGCTTTTCTTGCCGGTCCTTAGCATGTTACATCGAATGCACGCCGCAGATCTACAGAAAATCGGATCAACGGATCAGAAATGGCCAATGCGGTACTATTTTGAGGCCAAACTTAGTAATGGCCAGGAATAGTCCGAGAGCCACAAGTAATAATACTCCGCTAGCTATAGTTATGGCCTTCTTCCAGGGGAACCTTCGGTTCTCGCGATGCAACACCAGCAGGTAGCTGGCGAAAATTCCCAGGTAGAACAGCAGGCACATGGGAGTCGCGAACAGCATCAGGTTGAACACGTCCGGCGTGGGAGTCACGATCGCCGCGATGATGAAGATGATCAGGATGGCGTAGCGGCTGTGGTTCAGCAGGAACCGGGGACTGGTGATATGCAGCAGCGTCAGGAAGAAGATCAGCACCGGCATTTCGAATACCAGCCCGACTCCCAGGATCACGTTGACAAACAGATCGAAGTATTCCGTGATCGAGACCATCGGCGTAACATAATTGCCGCGGCCCAGACTCAGCAGGAATGTCAAGCCATAGCGAAATGCCACGAAGTAAGCGAATAACCCGCCGAGAATAAACAACCCCGCCGAGCCCAGCACGAAGGGCACGGCCCAGCGCTTCTCACGCTTGTACAAGCCGGGAGAGATGAACGCCCAAACCTGATACAGAACCCAGGGAGAAGCAATAAAGAGGGAAACCACGATCGGCAGCTTCACCCAGATGATGTTGAAGCTTTCCATCGGGGTGATCTGTACCAGGCTCGGCACATACCCCAGCGTCTTGAGCGCCTGCACCGCGGGCTGGCAGACGAACGACCACAACTGGTTGGTAAACAGCAGGCTGACGAAAAACGCCGCCGCCACGCCGATCAGCGCGCGGATAATGCGAGAGCGAAGCTCCTCGAGATGCTCCAGGAACGACATGCGCAGCATGCCGTCTTCTTCATCGCCCTCCCCGTTGCCCGGCGGAGAAGGCGGCGGAGGTGTCCCGCCGCCCATCCGACGCCGCACCTTGTCCAGAATGCCGTCCGTGGCGCTCCCGGCATCCGAGAATAGAGAACTGCTTCCGGGAGTGGCGCCTCCCGCGTGGTCTTCCATTGAGTACACCGTTACGCTTTTTGTTCAGCCGTCGTGGATTCTGGCGCAGCGTGTCCGGCCGGCGCGGCCCCGTTCGTCGGGTGCCCGTCCGGCTCATGATGTGCAGCGGCCGTCTCGGTGCCGTAGGCAACGGTGCCTTCCGGCGCAGCGGCTGATGGTGATTCAGCGCCCTCAGGTGCGGATGCGCTTTCAGTAGATTCGGTGGCAGCAGGGGACTCGTTCCCGTCCTCGCCGTAGGATCCGTCATAGGTCTCGTACGAGGAATAATCGTAGTTGTACGTATCGCTCGAATACGTGGACTGAGTGTCCGTCAATTGCGTTTCCTGCTCCAGGCTTTTCATTTCCCGGTCGAACGTTGCCTTCAACTCGTTCGACGCGCGGCGGAATTCGGTGATGGCTTTGCCCAGCGTCCGCCCCAACTCCGGCAACTTCTTGGGGCCGAAGAGGAGAAGGGCCAGGATAAAAATAAACACCATCTCCTGGTAGCCTACCGGACCCATCGTGATAAACCTCCCGTGTCTAAACCATGATAACACTGTTGAAATGCCCACCGAGTGCATCTTCTGCGCGATCGCTGCGGGCCGCGTGCCCGCGCCCGTCGTCGCCGGAGACGACCGCACGCTCGTCTTCCTCGACCACCGCCCGCTCTTTCCCGGCCACTGCCTGTTGATCCCGCGCGCGCATTACGAAACGCTCGCCGATCTCCCCGACTCCGAAATCGGGCCGCTGTTCGCCATGGCCCGCGCGCTCTCCACCGCCATGGAGGACGGCCTCCATGCCGAAGGCTCGTTCGTCGCCGTCAATAATAAGATCAGCCAGAGCGTTCCGCACCTGCACGTGCACATCGTCCCCAGGCGGAAGAAGGACGGGCTCAAGGGGTTCTTCTGGCCGCGCGGCCGCTACCGCGATGAATCCGAATCCGAAGCCGTCCGCCTGGCCCTGCGCGACAGCCTCCAGCGTTTGAAACCGCCCCTCTCCCGATAAGCCACGGTAAGCTTCCGGACGGCTGCCGCAAACCGCGTGCTGCGTCTCACCGAACTGCCCCAGCCGCTTCCTCTATACTGCCGTTCGCGGGGCCGTTTACCGGCCTCGCGGGGCTGCTCGCCGGTGCGCTGGGGCTGCCTCAAATCTCGTCGGCTGTTACGGGATGCTCCAATGCGATGTTGACTGGCTATTACAACGTCCGGGTCAAAACGACTCGCAGTCGTCTCGGAGGAAGCGCAGAGGCAGGGCGCCCGCAGCGTACGGGCGGCCCAGCCTCTGGCACACCGTGGCCGTCGATTCACCACGGAGCCACAAAGAGGCACACGCTACACGGTGAAATCTCCTCAAAAGGTTTTCTCCGTGCTTCCTCTGTGCTCTCAGTGGCGCTGTGGTGAAAAGCGGGTCTTACTCCAGCGATTCCCGCAAAATCTTCTCCCGCTGCCTGGCCCGGAACTCGCGCAGTTTTTCCCGCAGTTCCGGCCGGCCGTTCGCCAGGATCGCAACGGCCAGCAGCGCCGCGTTGCGCGCCCCCGCCGCTCCGATCGCCAGCGTGCCCACGGGTATTCCCGCCGGCATCTGCACCGTCGAAAGCAGCGAATCCAGGCCCTTCAGCGATGCGCTTTCCATCGGCACGCCCAGCACCGGCAGCAGCGTGTGCGCCGCGCAAACGCCCGCCAGGTGCGCGGCGCCTCCCGCGGCCGCGATCACCACCTGGATCCCGCGCCCTTCCGCCTGCCCGACGTATTCCGCCGTCTCCGCCGGCGTGCGATGCGCCGATAAAACCCGGCACTCGTACGGCACGCCGAATTGCGCCAGCGCCTCCGCGCACTGGCGCATCGTCTCCCAGTCCGATTTGCTGCCCATCAGGACAGCCACCAACGGCCCCTCCGCCATGGTTTGTGCCTTTCTGGTTTATTGGCCCTGCGCCAGCGAGAAGCCGGCTTGGCCGTTGAAATGCCGCAGCGTCTGGGTCGAAGCGATCTCGATCCCCGCCGCCGCCACGCGCTCGATCACGCCGATCAACTGCCTCATGTCCGTGGTTCCCCGGGCCATGAAGCGGCAGCGGAAGTTGTCCGTGCAGAACGTCTCCGGCCGGCCCGCCGGCCACACCTTCACCCCTCGGTTGTCGATCATCTGCAATTCCAGGCCGTCGGTCGCGAATTTGCCCATCGCCGCCGCCAGTTCGTTCGGATTGCGCGACGGCCAGTAAACGAACAGGTCGATGCCGTTGAGCTCCATCTGCGCTGAGCTTGCCGCAACCTTCGCCGGCGCCGGCAATCCCCCCGCCGCCGCGCGCGCGTACGATACCGGCTTCAACCGGCAGGGCTTCTGCCCCATCCGCGCCGCCACCGCGCAGGCGAATTCCTTCGTCCCGACCTTCTGCGTGCTCACGCCCTCGGTGAAGACGTCATAGGTGTGGACGCCGTCTTCGATGGTCCGCAGCCACGCGTTGTGCACCCGCTCCGCCGTTTCCGGCTGGTTGATGTGCACCAGCATCAGCACCGCGCCCAGCAGCAGCCCCGACGGGTTCGCCAGGTTCTGCCCCGCGCGCCGCGGCGCCGAGCCGTGAATCGCTTCGAACATCGCGCAGTATTCGCCGATGTTCGCCGACCCCGCCAGCCCCACCGATCCCGCAATCTGCGCCGCCACGTCCGACAAAATATCGCCGTACAGGTTCGGCATCACGATCACGTCGAACGCCTCCGGCGTGTCCGCCATCTTGGCCGCCCCGATGTCCACGATCCAGACTTCTTTCTGGATATCCGGATACTGCACTGCGATCTCGTCGAACGCCTTGTGGAACATCCCGTCGGTCATCTTCATGATGTTGTCTTTCATGAAGCAGGTGACCTTCTTGCGGTTGTGCCGCCGCGCGTACTCGAACGCGTACCGCACGATCTTCTCGCTGCCCGGCCGCGAGATCAGCTTGATGCAGGAGGTTACTTCCGGCGTCAACTGGTACTCGATGCCCGCGTACAGGTCTTCCTCGTTCTCGCGTACGATCACCACGTCCATGCCGGGATGCTTGGTATCGACAAAGGGGTGATACGAAACGCACGGCCGTACATTGGCATACAGCCCCAGCGTCTTGCGCGTGGTCACGTTGAGGCTCTTGTAGCCGCCGCCCTGCGGTGTGGTGATGGGCGCCTTGAGAAAGACTTTGGTCCGGAGCAGAGACTCCCAGGAGCTCGGTTCGATGCCGGCCGTATTGCCGCGCAAATAAACCTTTTCGCCAATCTCAATGGTTTCGATCTCGAGAGCCGCGCCCGCCGCGTCCAGAATGTGGAGCGTGGCGTTCATAATTTCCGGGCCAATGCCGTCGCCGTGGGCGACAGTGATAGGGGTTTTCGTGGACATATCGGAATACCCACGATAATCGGATTGCGCGCCGCGACGCAAGCGCAATCCGCCGCCCCGCTGGCCGTTTTGCGGCAGTTCAGTGTTTATGTTCGCGGTATACCCAGCCCGCCCACTCGCGGGTCTCGCGGGAACTTTTCAGGATTTTGCGGAGTTCCTCAACAGCCGCGGCTCCTCTGGCCGCGGCGCTGTCGCCCCGTTCGATGAGTTCAGCCAAGGGTGGGGAAACCACTCTTACCACGATCTTTGGCATGCTGGCCTTCTTTCGGCATGAAAGAGGAGCCAGCCGGTCCAGGCGGTTTAAGCGGCTCTTAGGTGCTGATTAAGTATACCGCGGTATGGCGCCGGGCGGGGTACCTCAGACCAGTCTGCCCGCGGCACTCAGTCTCCCTTCCACAACCCCGGCCCTAACGCAAGGGAACGAACAGAACGTCGCCAACCGGCCGGCGCCGAATTCGCCCGTGGGCGTCTTTATCCACAACGGTCAATTGCTGGCTCATGCCGCGCCCCACCGGCGCCACCAGACGGCCGCCGTGGGCGAGTTGATCGAGCAGCGCTCGCGGTAACTCGGGTGGAGCGGCCGTCACCATGATCTTCTCGAAAGGGGCCTCGTCCGGCCAGCCGCCATATCCATCGCCCTGACGCACCGTCACGTTGCGGTAGCCGAGTTCGTTCAGGATCTCCCGGGCGGACCTCGCCAGCTCTGGAACGATCTCCATCGTGTATACGCTTTTCGCCAGTTGCGCGAGAACAGCGGCCTGGTACCCCGACCCCGTCCCGATTTCCAACACCCGGTCTGTCTTCTGCGGATCCAGCAGTTCTGTCATCCACGCCACAACGTAGGGTTGCGAAATGGTCGCGCGGTAGCCGATAGGAACCGGACGGTCCGCGTACGCCATTGCCCTGTTGATGGACGGGACGAAGAGATGGCGCGGTGTGACGCGCAGAACGCGCAGTAATTCCGCGTCGTGGATACCCCGCATCTCGATCTGCTCCCGGACCATCCGCTCGCGGTCCCCGGACAGGGGATCTTCGACGGCAGACAAAAGGCTCGCCATCGAAATGCCGAGGATAACCACGGAATGGCGCGCCCAACTGAACCAGTGGCGACGCCGGATCACGCGGAACCTCCGGCCTCGATTGTACCGCTGATCCCTCAATGATGGCTGCACCCGACCTCGCCAATGCGGCACTCTCTCGATTTGTGCTGGCATCTTGGCTGGCCGGAGCCCCTTGCGCGGTATTCCTCACATCCGTTCGCGCGCTTGGCCGCTATCGCACCGACCCTCGCCCGGTGCTCGCGTTACCCTACTTTCCGGAGGTTCCGCATGAGAGCAAACATGGGCGACACTGAGCAGAAAGTCCGGCTGGGCATTGGATCCGCCGCGGCGGCGACAGCCGTTTGGGCACCGCTGAGTTACAAGTGGAAAGGCATCCTGAGCGCCATCGCGTTCAGCGGCCTGTTCACCGGTACCACGCGGTTTTCGCCGCTGAAGCGCGTCTTCGCCGGCAAATAGTCCTCAATCCAATTCAAACTAAACGCGGCAGGCGCGGCCCACGTCCGCGCCTTTGCTGACCCGCGGTGGTCCACGCGCCGCCTCACCAGATCCCCGCTGCCTCCCGGCACGCCCGGCAGAAATCCGCTCCCTTCACGTCCAGCCGCTCCACCGCGTGGCTGGAAGCCATCACGCACCGCCAGTCCCCGCAGTGCCGCAGCCCGAACGTGTGCCCCAGTTCGTGCACCGCTTCTTTGATCAGCCGCTCGCGCAGCAGGTCCGGCCTCGGCGGCAGCCCGTAGAATTCCTCGCGCAGCCGCGCCAGCGAAACCACCGCGCACGCGCCGCCAAGTTGCGCCTCGCCGAAAACGAAGGTCAGCACCGGCACGTATAGGTCGCACTCCGCCACCCCCAGCACCGAAACGCCGTCCTCGGCGCAGATCTGCAACCGCAGGAGGATCGCCGTGGAATAGTACTGCCCGCGAACTCCATCCTCCGAAAAGGACACGTCCACCTGCTCCGGCCGGATACGGCACGGCCGCCGCAAGGTGCGCGCCAGCGCCACCGCCAGCGGCTCCAGCACGTCCAGCCCCGGCCGCCGCGCCTGCGCCCCGTCCGCCAGCGGAATCAGGTGAACCGCTTTCACCGCAGCCCGTAACGGCGCAGTTTGTTATAGAGCGTGGTGCGGTCGATGTCCAGAATCTTCGCCGCCCGCGACAGGTTGTGCTGCGCCTCCACCAGAATCCGCTCGATGTGCGCCCGCTCCACCTCGTGCAGCGTCTTGCCCGAGTGGATTTCGTCCGCCTGGAACTGGAACGAAAAGTCCGCCGGCCGCAGGTCGTTGCCCCGGGTCACCACCAGCGCCCGCTCCACCGCGTTCTCCAGTTCGCGCACGTTCCCCGGCCACTCGTGCCGCATCAGCAGCTCCATGGCCTCCGGCGAAATCGACGGCGCCGGCCGGCTTGTGGCCATCGCGAACTTGTTCACGAAGTAGTTCGCCAGCAGCGGAATGTCCTCCCGCCGCGCCCGCAGCGGCGGCAGCTCGATGCAAAAGACGTGCAGCCGGTAGTACAGGTCCGGCCGGAACGTCCCCGCCTTCACCAGGTTTTCCAGGCTCTTGTTGGTCGCCGCGATGCACCGGAAGTCCACCTTGATCGGCTGGTTCCCGCCCACCCGCACGATCTCCTTCTCCTGCAAAACCCGCAGCAGATCGGTCTGCGTCTTCAGGCTGATGTCGCTGATCTCGTCCAGGAACACCGTCCCGCCGTCCGCCACCTCGAACTTCCCCTTCTTGCGGTATTGCGCGCCCGTGAATGCGCCCTTCTCGAATCCGAACAGCTCGCTTTCGAGCAGCGTCTCCGTCAGCGCGCCGCAGTGGATCGTCACCATTGGCATGTAGCGCCGCGCTCCCGCCGCGTGAATGGCCCGCGCCACCACTTCCTTGCCCGTACCGCTCTCACCCGTGATCAGAACCGTGGCGTCCGTCGGCGCCACCATCTCGATCAGCTCGATCACCTTCTTCATCGCCGGGCTCGATCCGATCAGGTCCATTCCCGGCGAAACTTCCTGCAAGCTCTCCCGCAGCCGCACCACTTCGCGCGCCGTCCGCCGGTGCTCCAGCGCCTGCCCCACCAGGTGCGAAAGCTCGTCCGGGTCCACCGGCTTGGTGATGTAATCGTACGCCCCGCGTTTCAGCGCCTGCACCGCGGTCTCCACCGACCCATAGCCGGTCATGATCACCACCGGCATCTCGGCATCCGCCTCGCGCAGACGCGCCTGCAACTCCATCCCGTCCATCCCCGGCATTTTGATATCGATCAGCGCGATATCGAACTCGCCGTGCTGTACCAGCTCCAGCGCTTCCCGGGCCCCGGCCGCCGGCGTCGCCGTATAGCCTTCGCTCGCGAACCATTTGCTGAGTGAGTCCCGCACCACCAGCTCATCGTCCACGATCATGATGCGGCCCTTGCTCCTGGCCGCTACCGGACTTTCTGCTACGGTCGCCATATCATCCTCCTCTGGGCCGGGCCCCCCCGGCCGCTGCTGCTTCGCTCACCGCCGGGCCCAAAGGGCACCCCGCCGGCAAGGTCACGCAGAATTCCGTCCCTTCTCCCGGTGTGGAGCGGACCGAGATCTCGCCCGCGTGCTGCTCCACAATGCTGTGCGCCACCGCCAATCCCAGACCGGTACGGTTCCGGTCTTCTTTCGTGGTGAAAAACGGATCGAAAATTCGCGGCAAAACATCCTCCGGGATGCCGCACCCGTTGTCTTTGACCCGCACCGAGCACACTTCGCCCGCCGGATCCAACGCCGTCGTGACCGCCACCTTCCCGCCGTTCGGCATCGCTTCCGACGCGTTCACCATCAGCACGACCAGCACCTGCTGGATCTGGTTCGCATCGCAATTCACACACGGCAGGTTCTCCGCCAGGTTCTCTTCCAGCTCGATCTTCTGCATGTCCAGCTTGTGCTTCACCAGCGCTATCGCCCGCCCCACGACGACGTTCAAATCGCCCGGCTCGCGGTGCGCCGGCGCCTGCCGCGAGAACGTCAGCAGGTTCTTCACCAGGTCGCCGCAGCGCCGGCTCTCGCGCTCGATGATCTGGAGTTGCTCGGCCATCTCGTCCTGCCCCGGAACCTTGTGCTTCAACAGTTCCCTCAGCACCAGCCGCGCATACGTCAGGATCCCGAACAGCGGGTTGTTGATCTCGTGCGCCACCGTGGCCGCCAGCTTCCCGATGCTCGCCATCTTCTCCGCCCGCAGCAGCGTCTTGTGCGCCCGCTCCAGTTCCGCCGTCTGCCGCCGTACCTCCGCCTCGATGCGCGCCTGCACCCCCGCCACTTCCGCGGTCATCTTGTTGAACGAGGCCGCCAGGTCGCCCAGTTCGTCGTCCGACCGCACCGGCAGCCGGTAATCCAGGTCCCCGCCCGCCACCCGGTGCGTCCCGTCGATCAGCGCTTTCACCGGCCGGTACACCACGCACCACATGAACACCACCGCCAGCCCCGAGCCGAGCAGGATCGCCGCCGCCAGGAAGTATCCCAGCGTTGCCTGGTGCTGCGCCAACTGCGCGTCCACCGTCGCCAGCGAGAGGTCCGCGTCGATCACCCCCAGCACTTTTCTGTCCGCCGAATGCACGTGACACGCCGCGCTCGAGCACTCCACCGAATTCTGAATGGGGCGCGCTACCCGCAGCAGGTGTTCGCCGTTTTCCTTGAACTCTTCCTGGATCATGGGGCCGGCCGCCTGGCCGGCCTCCCGCGGATCGCTCGACAGCGCCACCCGCCCCGCGCTGTTGATGATCCGCACCCGCCGCATGCCCGGCTCGCTGCCCACTTCCTGGATGATGTTCTTCAGCGCCTCGCGGTCGTTGTGCAGCATCTCGTACCGCGTGCTGCGCAGAATCAGGTCCGCCGTGCGGTCCGCCGCCTGCAAAACCAGGTTGTGCGAGTGCGTCCGCTCCATCCGCAGGCTGATATATCCGAACAGGGCGAAGAACGCCGCTGTGCTGGCAATCACGCAGATTGCCAGCTTGGCCGCGACTCCCAGCCGCAGGTTCATGCGCTCAGAACCTCGCTGCCTTCCAAAATCTCCGCCCCTTCTTTATGTACCGGTCCATCCACCGGCTCGAAGACCGGGAAGTACGACGCGATCGCCCGGAACGCCGCGAATCCCACCGCCACGATCGAGAGCGTCACCGCGATCTCGCTCCACTTGGGAATGTAATGCGTCCCCGACCCCGCTTCCAGCCCCGTGGTCCCCACGTTCAGCCGGTTGGCGATGAATCCGAACACCACCATCACCGCGCAGCCATACAGTGCCCCCGGCCTCCGGCGGATCCGCGCGCTGTACAGCAGCACCGCCGGCGCCAGCATCAGCGCGATCTCCAGCCCGAACAGCCACGTCTCCACCCGGTTCCGCGTCAGCAGCGCCAGCACGTGCCGGTGGGACAAATCCAAGAACCGCAGCCACAGGTACACCGACAGCACCACCGCCAGGATCTGCGCCAGTCCCGCCACCAGCGGCAACTCCAGCGCCCGCCCGAACGCCCGGCTGCTGTGCCACGATTCGAAAATCGTCATCGCCAGCCCCACCGCTACCGCGGAGATAAAGAACTGTAGCGGCAGAATCGGCGTGTACCACAGCGGGTACAGCTTCGCCGGCACGATCAGGAACAGCGACCCCAGCGAACTCTGGTGCAGCGTGGAAAGCAGGATTCCCAGGATCATGAGCGGCACCGAAATCTTGTGAATCCACTCCAGCGGCCGGCTCCACCCGAACCGTTCCAGCACCACCGGCAGGAATTCCAGGAACAGTACCGTGGTGTACAGCATCACGCACCACGCCACTTCGAACATCACCGAGTGCGGGTTCCACATCACCAGCGGATGCCAGATCCGGTCCGGCCGCCCCAGGTCGTACATCAGCCCCACCACCACGAACAGGTAGCCCAGGAACGCCGTCAGAATCGCCGGCCGCAGAATCGGCTTGTACCGCTCGATATTGAAAATGTGGACCACCGCCACCAGCGTGAATCCGCCCGAGGCCAGCCCCACCCCGCACATCACGTCGAACCCTATCCACAGCCCCCACGGAAACCGGTCGCTCAGGTTCGTCGATCCTCCCAACCCGTACATCACCCGCAGATACGTGGCGCAGATTCCACTGATCAGGATCGCGGCAAAAATCACCCGCCAGAGGGTCATCTTCGGCAGCCTCATTGTCGCTCCCTTTCCGCCTTCGCCACCTCCGCGCGCCGGTGCGCGATCCACCAGATCCCCGCCAGCAGCACGCCGCCCGTCGAAGCCACGCCCGGTATCACTTCCAGCACGCGCCAGGTGTAGTCCGGCAGCGCCTCGCGCGGCACGTTCGCCGGCAAACCGATCTGCGCGAACGGCACCGCCGAAAGATAAAAGACCGATGTGCCGCCCGCCTCCTGCAATCCATAGATCGCGGGATAATACTGGTCCGGCTTGTCCGCAATCCGCTTCCGCGCCTCCGCCAGCAGTTCGCCGCGGTCGCCGCTTCTGGTCGCGCCCACCGGGCACGCCTCCGCGCACGCCGTCAACTGCCCGCGGCTCTGCCGCTCGTAGCACATATCGCACTTCCGCATCCGCGGCAGCCGCCTCCCCCATTCGTAGGTAGGCACTTGGAATGGGCACGCTTGCATGCAGTACCGGCACCCGATGCACTTGGAGGCGTCGTAAACCACCGGCCCCAGCCCGGTCTTCTGAATTGCCCCCACCGGACAAACCGAGGCGCACGCCGGCTGGACACAGTTCATGCACAGCCGCCGCGAAAAATGCTCGCCGTGCGTCTGGATGCAGGTCAGCTTGTGCGCCGAGATCTGCTCCTCGGCCGCAATCTTATCGTTGTACGCCATACCCCAACGGGCGGCGCAAGCCTGTTCACAGGCCTTGCAGCCGATACAGAGGGTGCTGTCATAGAGGATCGCCTTTGACATTTTGAGACCCTCAACTCCTTTTCTAGCAGAATTTCACGTCGAAGTGTAGAGAAAATTTACAATCTTTGGGGCAATCTACAGAATTTTCCTTACAGGGTGAGGAAAAACTCGCCCGTAATTTCCGTCCAGTCGCTGGCCGGCAGCGCGGCTAGCATGTCCTCAGCTGGACGCCCGCCATCCGCCGCCACCGCCCCCGCCAAGGCAGGCTGCTCCGCGTAAAGTCGCTCCACTGCGTCCCGCATCCACTCCCGCACCAACCCCTTCGGCACCAGGTTGCGCCCGGTGTTCTCTTCATCCGGGACGTGCACGGTCATCAGCCAGCCTTTCCCGTACGGGTCCTGCCGCAACTCAGCCGGGTTGTTGAGAATCTCGGCATTGACCTCCAGCACTTCCCCTTCGGTCGGGGAAACCATGGCGCTTTTCATCTCTCCCTTGCCGAAAATCGCCACTTTCTGCCCTTGCCGGATCCACTGCCCGGGCTTGGGTAGCTCGATCCGGTCGATCCCGCCGAGTAGCGCTGCGGCAAATTCATCCGCGCCCACCCGCAGATATCCTTTCCGCTCCCGAACCACCCACGTGTGCCCCGGATGGTAGGACAGGTTCTGCGGCACGAGGAATCCATCCACATAGTTGCCACCCGCTGCCACCGGCACCGGACCCGCCACCCAGGCCGCCTCACCCATCGGTACGGTCTTCACCGCCTTGCGCCGGTTGAGAGCATAATCCAGCGCGATGAACACCAGAAACGTCACCAAAACCAGTATCACTGTCATCTGCGTACCTGCTCCTTTCCGCCCCTTCTACAAGGGCACGGCAGATGCCAGGATGAGGTGTTTTTGGCCTTTTTATCTGTTGTGAATTCAATCGGATGCAAGGCCGCGCCAAGCGCTCACACAGCCCTCTGCTGACTTTTTCAACGGGCACTTTGGTGAAATAGGGAACAACCCCCCGGCAATCAAGGCGTTAGTCGTGCCGTTGGGAAACGCCACGGGGGCGTCGAAGAATCCAGCGAACAGCCCGCCTGCCCCCTACTTCGGATCCACCCGGAAATCGTCGAAGTACGTCACCGAATCCGCCACCGTCCAGAGGCCCACCCGGCCCGCGCCGCTGAACGTGCTGTCCCATCCCTGCATGATCCTTCGGTGGTCTACATAGACCTGAAACCGCGACCCGCGCACCGACACCTTCAGGATGCTCCAGCCGTTGACGGGAATGTCACGCTTGACCTCCGCCACCAGGGGAATCTGCCGCCCGTTCTCCACCTTGAACAGCGCCACCGTCTTCGCCAGCGCGTTGGCCCGCACCAGGTAGTAATTGTCCGGATCGCGATACCGCCACACCAGCCCGCCAGCCCGTTCCTCCCTTCCCGCCACCGGCTTGATCCGCACGCTGACGTCTCCGTCCCGCAGTTTGACGCCATCGAAAATCGCCAGCGGAAACCGGTTCAACGTCGGACCGGTGGATATTTGTGCCAGCACATAAGGTTGGGTCGGCGCCGTGCCGTCCCTCCGGATCTCCCAGTGGGGCGCCTCCCCGCGATTCGTCATCGCCACTGTCCACCCCGGCGGAGTCTTCCCCGGGGGGCACCGGTCGAAATTAACGATCTGGCTGCTGGAACCTAGGAGTGCAAAGGAGAATAACCAACTAAGTGTTTTCATTATGTGGGCTTGCCCATCACGCATGGCGCGGCGGCGTTATCACCCGTTCACTCCTTTTTATCACAATTTGACGTCCTTTCGCGCTGAATGGACAGACGCGCGCCCGGCCGTCGGTCTTTTCATGCACCGTGGCGAGCCCGCGGAGAGCGGCTCAGGACGCCGGGACTTCTTCGACCGCCGGCAGCCCCATGAGTTGCCGCACCCGCGGATGCACCACTTCCCCCTCGTGGGTCACCAGCGTCTCGCGCACGATCTCGTCCCCGCGCTCGATCCGCAGCGCGCCGTCCTTCACCAGGTACTTCAGGAACGTCGCCACGTTCCGTCCGTACATCTGGCTGGCGTGGTAGGGCACCGCCGACGGCAGGTTCACCGGCCCGAACACCCGCACCCCGCCGCTCTCCACCACGTCGCCCGGCACGGTAATCTCGCAGTTGCCGCCGCGCTCGGCGGCGATGTCCACCACCACCGACCCCGGCGCCATGCGCCCCAGCATCTCACGCGTGATCAGTACCGGCGCCTTCTTCCCCGGCACCGCCGCCGTCGTGATCACCACGTTCTGCTCCGCCAGCACCGCGGCCATCTGCTCGCGCTGCTTCCGGTAGAACTCCTCGCCCATGGCCCGCGCGTATCCGCCCGTGTCTTCCGCCGCCGCGGCCTCGATTTCCAGCACCACGAACCGCGCCCCCAGGCTCTCCACCTGCTCCTTCACCGCCGCCCGGATGTCGTACCCGCTCACCACCGCGCCCAGCCGCCGAGCCGTGGCGATGGCTTGCAACCCCGCCACGCCCGCACCGATCACCAGCACCCGCGCTGGCGACACCATCCCCGCCGCCGTCATCAGCATGGGGAACATGCGCGGCAGCGCATCCGCCGCGATCAGCACGGCCTTGTATCCCGCCACCGTCGCCATCGACGACAGTGCGTCCATGCTCTGCGCGCGTGTGATGCGCGGCATCAGCTCCATGGCAAAATACGAAATCCCGTGGCCGGCCAGTACCCGCGCCGCCTCCAGCGCCGTCAGCGGCTCGCCGAACCCGATGACCGCCTGCCCGCGCCGGAACCACGCCAAATCCTCTGCGCCGGTTTCCGGGTTCGCACCCAGGCTGCGCACTTGCAGAATCACGTCCGCCGCCCCAATCGCTTCCTCGCGCGTGGCCGCGATCCGCACGCCCTTTTGGACGTATTCGGCGTCCGGAAACCCCGCCTCCCCGCCCGCGCCCGCCTCCAGCACCAGCGTCACGCCCGTCTTGTTCCAAACCGGTAGCGTCCCCGGCGTGATCGCCACCCGCCGCTCCCCCGGGGCCGATTCTTTCAAAACTCCAACTGTCACAGCCATGTACCTTCAGTTTATCCTGCTGGCAGAAATAAAATTCACCACGGAGTCACAGAGAGCACAGAGGAAAGCACGGAGGAAAGCCTCGGAATGGTTTTCTCTGTGCAACCTCCGTTTCTCTGTGGCTCTGTGGTGAAATCAAATTTCGGACGCGTCAATGCACCTTTCCCGCTCCCAAGCCCTCCGCGACCTCGAAACCACCCCCTTCGACCTCTGCATCGTGGGCGGCGGCGCCACCGGTGCCGGCTGCGCCCTCGACGCCCAACTCCGCGGTCTGCGTACCGCCCTCGTCGAAGCCGCCGATTTCGCCTCCCACACCTCCAGCGCCTCCACCAAGATGGCTCACGGTGGCATCCGTTACCTCCAACTCGCCGCCCGCCGCTTCGATTTCCGCCAGTACCGCCTCGTCCGCCACGCCCTTCGCGAGCGCGCCGTCATGCTGCGCAATGCTCCGCACCTCGCCCGCCCCCTCGAATTCCTCGCCCCCTGCTTCAGCCTGCCCGAGCTCTCGTATTACGGCCTCGGCCTCAAGCTCTACGACCGTGTCGCCGGCCGCGACCGCCTCGCGCCCAGCCACATCCTCCCCGCCGGCGAGGCCCTCCGCCGCCTGCCGCGGCTCCGCCCGGAAAACCTTCGCGGCGCCGTCTCTTACGCCGACGGCCAGTTCGATGATGCCCGCTACGCCCTGGCCCTCGTCACCACCTTCGTCGAAGCCGGCGGCTGCGCGCTCAATTATGCCTACGTCACCGGATTCGAGCGCGCCCCCGGCGGCCAAATCGCCGCCGCCGCCGTCGAGGACCGCATCTCCGGCGGCGTCTTCCCCATCCGCGCCCGCGCCTTCGTCAACGCCACCGGCCCATTCTCCGACCGCCTCCGCCGGCTCGCCTCGCCCGCCGCGCCGCCCCGCCTCCGCCCCAGCAAGGGCGTCCACATCCTCTTCCCCCTCGACCATTGGGGCTCCGACTCGCTGCTCGTGCCCAAGACCGAAGATGGCCGCGTGGTCTTCGCCATCCCTTACCACGGCCGCCTCCTCGTCGGCACCACCGAAGATCCCGCTTCGCCCGATGCCGAAATGCTGGTGACCCGCTCCGAAATCGATTACCTCCTCCGCCAGATCAATCCCTACCTCAATCGCCCGCTCGCCGCCGCCGATGTGGTCAGCGGCTTCGCCGGCCTTCGCCCGCTCGTCAGCTCCCGTTCCGCAGGCAACACCAGCCGCCTCATCCGCGACGACGAAGTCGAAGTCGACGCCTCCAGCGGCCTCGTCAGCATCCTCGGCGGCAAATGGACCACCTACCGCCTGATGGCCGAGCGCACCATCGACCGTGTGCAGTCCATCCTCGGCATCCCCGTGGGTGACTGCGTCACCGCGAGTAAGCCCCTGGCGGGCGCCGAACCGCTCACTGATGCCCAGGTCCGCGCCCTTACCGAGCGCTTCGGCTTCGACACCGCCCGCCGCCTTGCCCGCCGCTACGGCTCGCGCGCGCGCGCCCTCGCGCGTCTCGCCGAGGAATCCGCCGATCTGAGCCGGCCGCTTATCGCCGGCGCCCCGCCTCTGCGCGCCGAGGTCGTCTACGCCGCGCGCCACGAAATGGCCCGCACAGTGGAGGACGTGCTCGCCCGCCGCACCGCCCTCCAACTCTACGATTGGCGCCTCGCCATCCAGGCCGCTCCCGAAGCCGCCCGCCTGATGGCCCCCGAACTCAATTGGTCCCCGGAAGAAATCGCCAGCGCCGCCGAAACCTATATCCAAACAACCACCCGCCTCCTCCAAGCCGCAACTCAAAACTCAGAACTCAAAACCGACAACTCAAAGCTGACAACTGAGAACTGACAACCGAGAACTGTATAATGTCCCCGTGACCACTGCCGTCCGCCAAAGGGGCCTCTCCGTCTCCGAGTGGCGCATCCTCGCGCTGCTCGTGATCTCCGGCTTCCTCAATTACATCGATCGCTCCAATCTCTCCGTGGGCGCCACGAACATCCAGTCCGAACTGCACATTACCAATTACGAACTGGGCCACCTGCTCGGCGCTTTTTTCTGGACCTACGCGCTGTTTCAGCTCCTCTCCGTCTCCGGGTGGCTGGTCGACCGCTTTGACGTCCGCTGGATCTTCGGCATTGGTTTTTTCCTCTGGTCCGGCGCCACCGCCGTCACCGGCGTGGCACGCATCTTCGCGGTCTTTTTCGTCCTCCGCCTCATGCTCGGCATGGGCGAGTCCATCGCCTACCCGTCTTACTCCCGCATCCTGGCCAACCATTTCCCCGAGCACCACCGCGGCTTCGCCAACGCCATGATCGATGCCGGCACCAAGATCGGCCCTTCTCTGGGCACCCTGATCGGCGGTCTGCTCATGGCCCGCTACGGGTGGCGCCCGTTCTTCCTGGTGCTCGGCGCCGCCAGCATGCTGTGGCTCATCCCCTGGTTCCTGTGGATGCCGCGCGAGCGCGGCATCGCCCCGCGCCGCGGTCCGGCGGAACCCGCCGCCGGCGCGCCCACGGTTCGCGACATTCTCCGGCAGCCGGCCGCCTGGTTCACCGCCGGCGGTTTGTTCTGCTCGAATTATTTCTGGTACTTCCTCATCACGTGGCTGCCTCCCTATCTCGAAGAGGCGCGCCACTTCGATAAGGACAAGATGGCCGTCTTCGGATCCGCGGCGTATTTCGCCATCGCCGTCTCGTGCGTCGCGTCCGGATACATTTCGGATCGCCTGGTCGAACGCGGCGCAAGCCCCACACGCGTACGCAAGAGCTTCTGCGGCCTCGGCATGGGCCTCGCCAGCATGATCGTCCTCGTCGCCGTGCTGCACAACGAAACCGCCGCCATGGTGCTGCTGATGCTCGCCTGCCTTTCCTTCGGGCTCTACACTTCCAATCTGTGGGCCGTCACCCAGACGCTCGCCGGCCCGCGCGCCGCCGGCAAATGGACCAGCCTTCAGAACGGCGTCGGCAATATGGCGGGTGTCGCCGCCCCGGTCTTCACCGGCTGGTTAGTCGACCGCACCGGCCATTTCGAAGCCGCCTTCATCGCCGCGGCCTTGATCGTTCTCGCCGGCGGCGCCATGTGGGCCTTCGGCATCCGGAAGGTGGAGCAGGTGGATTGGAAACACTGAAAGGAGGAGGCAGAAGTCAGAAGTCAGAATCGCCCGCGCCGTTCTGACTCCTCACTCCTGGCTCCTTATTCTGCACGCGAATAGTAATACGTGTACTTGCTGTACAGCTCCGACGCCCGCGCCCCGTTCGCCACGATCCCCAACACGTTGTTCTCGCACAGCGATTGCATCGCGCGCGTCACGTTGTCGAACGTCGTCGTGCCGATCTTCACCACCAGCACCGTGCCGTCCGCCATCGTCGCCAGCAGGTTCGCGTCCGCCGAAAACAGCAGCGGCGGCGTGTCGAAAATTGCCCAGTTGAAGGCGTGCGAAAGCTCCTCGAACAGCGCCTTCGCCTGCCGCAGGTTCAGCAGTTCCAGCGGGTTCTTCACCGGCGACCCCGCCGGCAGCACGTACAGGCTCATGCCCTCGATGCGCCGCAACGCCTGCGGGAACGTGCATTGCCCCGTCAGGAAGTCCGAGAGCCCCGGCGCTCTCTCGAGCTGAAACAGGTTGTGGACGATCGGCCGCCGCAGGTCGAAATCCCCCAACAGTACCGAACTCTCCGCTAGGTGCGCCTGCGCCAGCGCCAGGTTCACCGCCGTGAAGCTCTTGCCCTCCGCCGGCGACGGGCTGGTCACCACCACCGTGTGCAGCGGTTGCAGCGTTTGCAGATGGTTCAGCCGCGTGCGCAGCGTGCGAAATTCCTCCGCCGGCGTGTCGTGCGAAGTGTTTAGATCCAGAAGGTGCGATTCCGGCGCCGGTGAAAACGGCACGATGGCCACTTCCCCCAGCATCCCCGCGTGGATGTTCAGCCGCACCGGCGGTGCCGCCTGCACCGAGGTGCTGGCCGGCAGGTACTCCGCCGCCGCGGCCGCCTCCTCTACCCTGGCTACCGGCAGATCCTCGGGTGCGAATCCGCCGCCTTGCTCCGCGCGGCGCAAGGCATCGTGTACTCGACTCATCTTCTCTCCACTCCGGGGGAACTCTGCCTTTCCGATCGATCCATCATACGCCGGACAGGTGATAATACATCGAGCCGCTCATCAAAATACACCCGATGATAATCGCGCTGGACCACGCCAGCCAGACCAGCCGCCGCTTCCGCCGCACCAGCAGCGCGTTCTCCAGCAGCGGAATACTGCTCAGCACCGGCAGGTTGGTGTAGGCCCGCACGTCCTTCAGGTTCTTCAGCGACGTGTTCTTGACTTCCTTGCCCGCCGCCAGCATGATTCCCAGCACCAGCCCCGCCACCGTCCCTATGCCCGACCATGCCAGCCGGTTCGGCTCCGACGGTTGCTCCGGCAGCGATGCCGGGTCGAGCACTTCCAGGTTCTCTCCGGCCTTGTGCTCTTCCAGGTTCTGCCCCGTCTCCGCGATGTCGCGCTTCTTCATCATGTCTTCGTAATCCTGCTTGGCCAGGTTGTAATCGCGCAGCAGCGCGGCGTATTGCTGCTCGCCGACGGGCGCCTCTTCCAGCCGCTTTTGGTAAACGGAAACCTGGCGCTCGACCTCCGCGCGCTGTTTCATGAGATCGTCGAGTTCCATCTGCTTGGCCGTCAGCGCCGCCGTCGTGCTCGCTTCCTCGTTCTTGTACTGCTGTATGGCTTGCGCCATGAGCGGATTCGTCGCCTTAACCGAGCTCGTCTTCTCCACCGGCTTGGCCGCCTCGGTCTTCATCACGTCGTCTTTTTCCTGTTGCAGCACCGCGATCGCCGCCTTCCGCTGGCTCACCTCTGGATACGCGTCCCCGTACAGCTTCTGCACCATCGCCAGCGTCGTTTTCGCTTCCGTGATCTGCTTGTCCAGGTCCAGCAACTGCTGGTTCTTCACCGAGGCTGGACCGTCCCGGGTCTCTTCCAGGTTCTGTGCGGCGTAGTTCGCGTTGTTCCGCGCATTCTGCAGCGAGGTCTCCAGCATCAGCTTGTCCTGCTGGTCGCGCCCGATCGATGCGTTGATGTTCATCAGGTTCATCTGTAGCATGTTCAGCGCCTGCGCGTTGGCCGCCGCCTGCTCCGGCAGTCTGCCCGCGTTCTCCAGCCGGAATTTCGTGATCTGCTGATCCAGGCCGTCCATTTTGTCCTTGGAAGCTTTCAATTCATCGTTCAGAAAACTGGTCGTCAGGCTGGCCTGGCTGCGCTCCACCTGCACGTTCTGCTCGGTGAACCTGGTCACCAACTCGCGCACCACTGCCTGCGCCTTGTACCGGTCGGTATACGAAAACTGAATCTGGAATGCTGAGGCGAACCGGTTCTGCGGTTCGCCGCCCCCTACCGCGCTGATGTCCACGATGGGAACGATTTTGATGTCTTTGTTCCGCATGTCCTGCACGATGTCTTCCATCGGCACCCGCGTGCGCTCCTTCGAGTACAGGTTGAGCGAAGGTTTCTGAATGATCTCCGAAAGGCTGCTGCGGCTCAGAATATCGGTTTCCATCTGCTGCAGCCGCTCCTGCATCTGCGTGGTGATGGCGCTCGGCACCAGGTTTTGCGGTACCTGTTGCGGCGTAATCCGCATCACCGCCGTGGAAACATAAGTGTCCGGCCACAAAAACGCCACCACTACCGAAACCACCAGCCCCGCGAACATTGGCCCGACGATCCACGACCGGTAACGCCGCACCATGTCGATGTAGTCTTCAATGTCCGGCGGACGCCGGGATACGCTTACGAAGTTTTGTGGAGCCCCCATCTTTGCCTCCTGCTTCCTCGCAACACCGCGTGGGGACTCTACTTGACTACGATCTGGTCCCCTGGTTGTAACAGAATATTCTCGTCGAGGTGCTTGCCCTTGATCACGTCTTTGTAGTTGAATTTGAAAATCTTCTTGCCGCCGTCCCGGATAATGCTGATATGTTTTTGATCGGCGAAATCGCGGAACCCGCCGGCGTTCACCAAGGCTTCCAGCACCGTGGTCGGCCCGATCAGCGGAAACGACCCCGGCTTGTTCACTTCGCCCTGTATGTAGTATTTCTTGCTGTTGATCTGCTGCACGCCGACGCTCACTTGCGGATCTTTGATGAAGTTGCCGGCCTTCAGCTTCGCCGCCACGTCCTCCGCCACCTCCTCCGGCGTCTTGCTGGAGGCCTGAACCTCGCCGATCAGCACCAGCGAGATCTTCCCGTCGGGCCGCACAATGTAGTCGGATGATAAATTCGGATTGCCCCAAACCTGAATTCGGATGACGTCCTCGGAACCGATCACATACGTTTTGTCGCTCACCGCCTGCGCGTCTTTGGGAATGACCGCCAGCGGCGCGGCCATCTTGGCCGGATCGGTTTCCGGCGCCATCCCGGGCGCCGGTGTGTCTGATTTTTCCGGGGCCTGAGAGGGTGCTTGAGACGGCGCCTGGGCTGTTCCCGCCGGAATGGTCACTTTCGGGGATGGCACCTCCGGAGCGGTTTCTTTCGGCTTGGCTTCCTCTTGCTGTTGGCCCGCCTGCTCACCGGCCTGTTTCGATTTCGCGTCGTCGCGGCCCTGGCAAAACACCGCACATACCACGAGAAACGCGGACAAAATCGCCGTTCTCATCTTCATCCTCTGAGACTCGCTCGGACCTTGGACATACCGATCCGGCACCATAGCGCGCTCACTGATCATATAGTGTACAGCATTTGACCCCGCCGCGAGAATGCGCCGGACCGCCCATCCGCCCATCCGCGTACTGTAGTACCCTCGCGTGGTCTCCGGCCCGGCCCCCGCCCCCCGCCGGCGAAGCCCGCTATATACACTTCCCCATAGTGCCCCTCTCCCAAAAACCGGAGCCGTCTTTCCCGCCGAATTGTAAGTCATAGATAAATAGGCTATTCTGTAGGCAGACAAACGACTTTTTCGCGGCATCGAACGTGCTTCACCGGCGGTGGAGTATTGTCTCGTTAGAGCCTAGACGGCGGGCAAGAATGTTTCAGGAACTCAAGTTCCAGCTTTCCACGGCGATCCTTACTATCCTTACGCTCGCCGCCGGGGTGGCCGCCGTCCTCAACTTCGAGCAGCAGTATCGCTTCCGCCTCCCCGACGACGGCGTCATCTGGGTCGATCGCGGCGGCGCGGTCGAAGCCCGCCGCATTCAGCCCGGGAGCGGCGCCGCCAACGCCGGTCTCCGCCCCGGCGACCGCCTCCGCGCCATCGACGGCCTGCCCATCGTCAATGCCGTCAACGTCACCCAGGCGCTCGTGGGCATCGGCTCCTGGAAGAAAGCCAGCTACGACGTCGTCCGCCACGGCGTCGAATTCGATGCCAGCGTCATCATCGGTGAGGTCCCGCTCGACCGCGTCATCCTCTATCAGTATGCCGTCGGGTTCGCCTACCTTATAATCGGCTTGTTTGTATATTTCCGTAGGGGTAGCGCGCACAAAGCCCGCCATTTCTATATCCTCTGCCTGGCTTCGTTCGTCTTTTTCTCGTTCCACTACACCGGCCAACTCGGCAGCTTGGATAAAATCATCTACTTCGGCAATCTCGCCGCCGGCCTCCTCGCCCCCGCGCTCTTTCTGCATTTCTGCGTTTCATTTCCCGAGCCGCGCAAGTGGTTCCAGTCGCCCGCCCGCACGGCCGTGCTCTACATTCCCGGCGCGGCGCTCCTGCTCGTCTACCTCGCCGCCGCTTCCGGCGCGCTGCGCATCGTCGGCCCCCTGCTCGATCTGCGCTGGGGCCTCGACCGCATCTGGATGGTCTTCTCCACCGCGCCTTACTTGATCGGCGCGATCGTCCTCAGCCTCCAGCACCGCCGCACCGAAGACCCCATCGCCCGCCGCCAGCTTCAGTGGCTGCGCAATGGCACGTTCTGCGCCGTTGTGCCCTTCATGGCCCTCTACGTTCTCCCCTACGCGCTGGGCGCCCTCCCCGGATACTACCAGAAATTAACCGTCCTGCCGATGGCCCTCATCCCCCTCACTCTGGCCTACGCCATTGTCCGCTACCGCCTCATGGACGTGGACATTATTTTCCGCCGCGGATACGCCTACACCCTCGCCACCCTTTGCGTGCTCGCCGCGTTTTACGGCATTGTCATTACCCTCGGCAGCCTGGTGCACGTCTATTTCAAGGACCTCAGCAATACCGCCCTCATCGCCGTCATGCTCTTGGCCGCGTTCCTCTTCCAGCCCATCCGCAACTGGATCCAGGAGCGCCTGGACAAATACTTCTACCGCGACCGCTACGATTACCGCCGCACCCTGGTCGAATTCGCCCGCGAGCTGAGCTCCGAAACCAACCTCGACGCCATGCTCTCGTCGGTGGGCGAGCGCCTCATCGAGACGCTCTCCATCCATCACCTGGCGTTCTTCCTGGCCGAAGAGAAACCTGCCGCGCCCGGCGCCGAAACGCAGTTCCGTCTCAAGAAAGCCATGGGCGCCAACCGCCGCCTGGCCGCCATCAATTACGATCTGCTCGACCTCAGCTTCCTCAACTGGAAGCTCCCCGAGCAGTATCTCTTCTTCGAGCGCACCCGCCATCAGCTCGATGCCGTCTCCCGGTCCTGGCCGGTCTCCGTCCGCCGTACCATCGCCGACCTCGACCTCACGTACTACATCCCCTGCAAGGTCCGCGGCCGCACCATCGCCTACCTCGGCGTCAGCCGCACTGCGGATGGCGATTATCTCTCCAGCGTGGATGTCGAGCTGCTGGCGACGCTGGCGGGGTACGTGGGCATCGCCATCGAAAACGCCGCGCTCTACCGCTCGCTCGAGCGCAAGGTCGAAGAATACGAGCGCCTCAAGGAATTCAGCGAAAACATCGTCGAATCCATAAACGTCGGTATCCTCGCGGCCGATCTCGAAGACCGCGTCGAAAGCTGGAACAGCCAGATCGAGCAGCTCAGCGGCATCCCCCGCGAGCGCGCTCTCGGCCGCCCCCTGCACGAGCTGTTCCCTCCCGAGCTGATCGAGGAGTTCGACCGCGTCCGCGGCGAAACCGGCATCCACCACATCTATAAATTCGTCCTGAAGCCCGCCGCCGTCCCGAGCAGCAACGGAAATGGCCACGCCGCCGCCGCCGGCTTCCGCGAGGCCACCCTCAATATCGCCATCGCCCCCCTGGTTTCCAAGGAGCAGGAGCAGATCGGCCGCCTCATCATCTTCGACGACATCACCGACCGCGCCGAGCTCGAGCAGCGCCTCGTCCAGGCCGACAAGTTGAGCAGCATCGGCCTCCTCGCCGCCGGTGTCGCCCACGAGGTCAACACCCCGCTGGCCGTCATCTCCACTTACGCCCAGATGCTCGCCAAGCAGGTCGCCGAGGATTCCCAGAAATCCCTCATCCTCGATAAGATCGCCAAGCAGACCTTCCGCGCCAGCGAAATCGTCAACTCGCTGCTCAATTTCTCCCGCACTTCCACCACCTCGCTCGGCCCCGTGAGCATCGCCCGCGTCGTCCAGGAAACCCTCTCCCTGCTCGAGCACCAGCTTCAGAAGGGCGGCATCCAGCTCAAGACCAGCCTC
>JAJYLS010000312.1 GCA_021787555.1 Acidobacteriota bacterium
GCAAAACGGGGAAGCCGCCGCCGATGTACAGCCCATCGAGCCCCGCCGGCAGCTCCGCCGCGCTCAGCGCCGGAATCGCCACCAGGTCCGCTCCCGCCCCCTCCAGCGCCTCCAGGTTCTCCGGGTAGTAAAAACTGAACGCCGAATCCTTCAAGTACCCGATCTTCAGCCGCGTCGCCCGGTGCGGCCGTTCCGGCAGAGGCACGCGCTCGATATTCCCAGGCCTCTGCGCGATTTCCATCAGCCCCTTGAAGTCCAGGTGCCGCGCGACGCGATCCAGCAGGGTTTGTGCCAGGGCCTCGTGCCCCGCGAACTCCGCCGGTGTCACCAGCCCCAAATGCCGCATGTCCAGGAAAGTGCCGTCCGGCGCGCGGGGAATCGCGCCCAGGACAGGCACCCGGCACACCGATTCGATCGCCTCCCGCATCACGCGCTCGTGCCGCGTCCCGGAGACGCGGTTCAGGATAAAACCGGCAATCCACAGCTCCGGATCCAGCTTCTGGCAGCCCAGCGCAAGCGCGGCGGCGGTGCGTGTCACCTTGGTAGCGTCGATCGCCACCACCACCGGCGCCCCCAGCGCCTTCGCCAGTTCCGCCGTGCTGTGCGTGCCACGCGCATCCAGCCCGTCGTAAAGCCCGCGGTTGCCCTCGATCACGTTCAGCCCGATCTCCAGGCTGTGGCGCGCGAACGAATTCGCCGCCGTCGGGAAGCCCATCAGGCACGTGTCGAGGTTCCTTGCGGGCGCGCCCGAAGCCCACGCCAGCCAGGCGGCATCGATGTAATCCGGCCCCTTCTTGAATGCGCGGACAGGAACGCCCCTTTGCCTGGCCTCCAGCAACACTGCAAGTGAAACGAGGGTCTTACCTGACCCTCCCGAAAGTCCGGCGATGACGAGGCGCGGCATTGCGGTCCCGGCCGCCGCGCTTTCGGCGGCGCTTCAGGATCCGGCCGTGGCATCCTTCGGCGGCAGCACGATGTACGAACCGCCCATGTAGCTGTAAACACAGCGTCCCGAATCGATCAGCGAGCGGATGGCCAGCTTGCAATCGTCCTTGCTGCATGCCTCGCCGTGCCGGGCGATCATCTCCTTGGTCAAATCGCCCGCCTTGAGATTGCGCTTGCCGGCATATTCGGAAATGAGAGCGAACATCTCGTCGGCCAGCGTCTCCACTGCAATTGCCATAGTAAGACCCTCCAAACAGGTATATTAAGGTCCAAATTTGATCATATCACCGCCGAGAGGCGGGGGCGCCGGGAAAAACAGTCTTCTCCGCGCCTCCGTGCCTCGGCGGTGAATTCTTACGGCCGCTGGTCGAACTTGTAATTCCCCGCGATGAACTGCTCCGCGAACCAGTCCATCACCGGCCGGCTCTCCATGTACATGTCCAGTTGGCTCGAGCACGCCATCAGCCTTCCCAGAATGTCCAGCCGCTCCGCAATCTGCTCCGCCGGCGCTTTGCGGAACCACGCGTTCACCAGATCCGTGCGCCGGTCCACGCGGAACCCGTAATGCGCCAGGCAGCGCTCCAGGAAGCACGCCCGCAGGCTGCGCCGGCTGCGTGCCGCCCCCCCGCCTTCAAACCGGAACGAGATGTAATTGTCCCCGGGCGTGTCCGAGAGGCACGCGTCCACCAGGCTGTAGTGATACGCCAGCCGGGAATTCAGGTTCATGTACTCCGCGGCTGCCAGCAGATAGCTCCGCTCTCCCAGCGGGCGCGGTCCCCCGTCCTGCGGCCGCAGCGCCATCGCCAGAACCGATGCCAGGTCCCCGATGCTCGCCGGCATCTCCCGCGTCCACGTCACCTCCGGATGGCTGATGCCCTTCCACAGCGCCTGAAACGGCCGCGAAACGATCTCCTCCGGCGTCACCCCGCGCGCCTCCGGATCGGCCGCCGCCAGCCCCCCGCCTAGGTCGATCACTGAAACATGCAGCGGCAGCGCCGTTTTCAGCATCTTCGCGCCCCCAGCGCCCCGCTCCCATTCGCGGTCGTTGATCTCGAACATCGCCTCGACCGCTTTCTCGTGGCAATACCGCAGCACGTCGTGCGCTGAGCGGCACCCCGACGGCCGGAAATTGTGCGCCGAGGCGTCCAGCAGCCCGAGCGTCAGCAGCCGCTCGCTGATCGGCCCGGCCACCCTTTCCCCCCACCGGTCGCGCACCGCCCAGGCGCGCCGCGGCGCCGGCCACAGTGTCCCCGGATAAATGCGCGCCTGCACCGCATCCAGGCTCACCGGCTCCCCGCTCGTGAGTTTCTCGAACGCGCCCTCCATCTGGAACACCGACGGCACCTGAAATTCCCGCAGCAGCGCCGCCGCGTGCCCCGCCACGTTGCCCCATTCCGCCACCAGCCCGGCGATCCGCGGAAAAATTTCGATAATCTCCGGCGATGGCTTGCGGATGAACACCACCGCACCCGCCGGCGCTTTGCCGATGTTCTGAATTTCCTCCACCAAAAACGCCGGCCCCGACGTCCGTCCCGGATAAATCGTCCGCCCCCCGGCCAGCCGCGGCTCGCTCTTGGGGACCGCCTGCGGCTTCCCGCCCGAGCCCGCTTCCGCCAGCGTCCGCGATTGCACGATCCACAGCTCCCCGTCCTGCCCCAGCACCCACTCCACGTCCTGCGGCGCCCGGAAATATTCCTCCAGCCGCACGCCCCATTCGGCCAGCGTGTGGATGGCGCCCTCCTGTAGGCTCGGCTCGTCCTGCGCCCCCGGCGGCAGCACCGCCGGCCTCACGCCGCCGCCCTCCTGCAACACCAGTTGCCCCGGCTTGTGCACGATGTCGCGTTCCACCACCGTGTGCGGCCGCCCGCGCGACACCACGAACAGATCGGCCGGCGCCGGCCCCGCCGCAATATCCGCGCCCAGTCCCCGCGCCGCGGTGATCCACAGCGTCTTGCTCTTCGCATCCGCCGGATCGCGCGTGTACATGATCCCCGAAGCCCGCGCCGGCACCATCTGCATGAACAGCGCCGCCATCGGATTATCCACTTCCACCAGCCCGCTCGAGAGCCGGTAAAACAGCGCGCGCTGGCTAAACCGTCCCGCAATCACCCGCCGGTAGGCATCCACGGCGTTCGCCGCCGGCACGTTCAGCAGGCTGACGAACTGCCCCGCGTACGAGCGCGCGCCGCCTTCTCCCCGCGCGCTCGAGCGCACCGCCAGCGCACCGCCGTTCCTCGTGAGTTCCTCCGCGCGCCGCACGATGGCCGCCTCCACCGCCTCCGGCAGCGGCGCTTCCATCGCTTTCTGCGTCAGCCAGGCCGAGACCCGCCGCACCGCCTCCGCGTCGTTCGCATCCAGGTCCCGCGTGGCGTCCCGGATCTCCACCCACAACGGAATCCCGCAATACTGCCGGTACGCCTCCGTGGTGAGCACGAAGCCGTCCGGCACCGGCAGCCCGAGCTTGTTGCGGACCTCGCCCAGCGCCGCCGCCTTGCTCCCCGCTTCGTTTTCCCACGACGCGTTCACTTCCGAGAGCCACGCCGAGCGCCGCGGCCGCGCCGTCTGATCCACCCCCGCGGTGTAGCGCCCGATTTCGCTCTGCTGTGCCGCCAGCGCCGCCGACAAGGCCGGCTGCGGCACCGATGCCAGCCGCTCGAATGCCGAAACCACGCGCTCCGCGCGCTCGAAGATGGTGGCGATCCGCTCCCCTACTACCTCGCGCCGCGGCGGAGCGAATTGCAAATCCTCCTGAAGCCCCGCCATCAGTTCCAGGGCTTCGTTATTCAGCGCCAGCAATTCCCGAAATGTAAGGTACTTGGCGCGCACCCGCCCCGCCACATCGAGCGCCGCCTCGGGCGCGCGCGCTGCACGATGGAACGGGCGCATTCTAGCTCCTCAAACTCCTGACTCCTCTATTCCACCGCAATCGTCGCCGCCTTCGACGTTTGCCCCCCAATCTGCACCGTGATCGGCACGCTCGCGCCCGGCGTCACCCCCTGCGGCACCGTGAAGTTGATCTGGTACAGTCCCGCAAACCCCGGCGCCAGCCCGCTGAACTGCACCGCCGCCGTCTGCCCGCCCACCGTCACCACCGGCGTCGTCTTTGTGGTCGCCAGCGCCGTCGCCGAAGCCGGCGCGCCGCTGGCCGGCTGATTGTTCACCGGCCCCAGCCCGTTCACATAAAGCTGCACCACCCCCCCGCGCTTCGCCGGATTTCCTGCGTCGATCACGCGGTAGCTGCTATCCAGCACGTCCGCCGTGGCATGGAAAAAGGCCGGCGCGTAATCCGACAGCGGCACCGTCACCACGTTGCCAAATTCGTTCTCGTTGATCGTCACCTTCACCTGCGCTGATCTCTGCCCCTCCAACTCCCACGGCACCTGCACATTCACCTGGTTCGGGCTCACGAATACCATCCGCCCCGGCACGCTGATGTGCGCCGAAGGCGCATCGAAGCTCACCGTCACGTTGTCGAGCGACAGCGGCAGCGTGGCATACGAGTTCGCGTTCGTCGTATCGCTCAGCGCCGAGCCGTAAATCGCCACGTACGAGCCCGGCGCCACCGGCGTCCCCGGGTCCACATCAGCCGCCGCCAGCACCCCGCCCGAAGCGATGGCCGGCTGCTGCCGCACCGTGATGTCGATCGGCAGCGATTGCCCCGCCGCGCTGATGTTCAGCCTGAGGTTTCCGGGGTCCGGCCCCAGCAGCACGTCCACGTAAGCGATTCCGAAATTGTCGGTGGGGCAGGTCGCCGTCCCGGTGGTCGATATCGTGCACGCCGGCTCCGTCCCGCACTCGTTCGCCGGACAGCTTTGCAGCGTCATGCTGCCGCGCGGCCGCACCGAGAAGCGCACGCTCGCATTCGGCACCGCCACCCCATTCTCATCGGTGACCATCACCGCGAACGGCGCCAGTTCCTGCCCCACGATGCCGTCGCTGGAGCCCAACAGCAGTTGGGAATTGTAAGCCGTCCCGCTGCCCACCAGGAATTGGTACGGAATGCGCAGCGCAGCGCCCGTGCCCGTAAGCGTCACGAACCCCGCGTACTCGCCCGCCGCCGGCACCGCCCCGGAAAGCCCCACGTTCACCGTGGCTGACCCGCCCGCTGCCAGCGTGACGCTTTTCTGGTCCGTGGTCACCGAGATGCCGGAAACCGCCGTCGCCGGCGCCACCGCTACCGCCAATGTCACCGCGCCCGTCCCGAGGTTCGTAATCTTCACCGGCGCCGCCGCGGGCAGCGCCGAGCCCGATGCCAGCGCCCCAAACGCGATCGATACCGGCTCCGCCGTCACCGCCGCCGATCCGCCCGCGCCGGCGTCCAGCAGCCCCGCGCCCGTCGCCCGCATGTCCACCCGGCTGCCGAAATCGTCCGTCGTCACCCCCTGCGCCGCGTTATTCACCAGCGCCGAGCGGATCTGCGCCGCCGTATACCCCGGGTGCGCCTGCTTCACCAGCGCCGCCGCCCCGCCCGCCAGCGGAGCCGAAAAGCTCGTCCCGTCCGCCGCGGCGTAACCGTTCGGGCTGTACAGCTCGCCATCCGGGTCCGCACGTTCCGCCGCCAGGTACATCCCCCCAGGCGCCGGAAACAGCGGGTATCCGCTCGGGTCCGTGTCCGTGGGATCCGGCGAAAGATACACGTCGAACCCGCCCGTCGCCAGCAGGTCCGGCTTCACCCCATAGCTGCCCGTCGCCGGCCCCACCGACGAATAGCTGGCAAGCTGGTTCGCCACCGGCGCGGGCGTCAGTTGCGGAAACGCCTGGCTCAACGTGGTGAGGTCCTGCTCCCTGCCCGCCAGGTCGATCGTCGCCACCGCCCCCGGATTCGCGTCCACGTAGTTCTTCAGCGCCGTCCCGTCGCTGTTCGACACCATCACCACCGGCCCGGTGAATTGGTCCACACCCATCGGCGCGATGGGCGCCGTCGCATCGGCCATGTAGAACACGATCCCCACCGCGCCCGCATTCAGCGCATTCGATGCCTGCACCGTGAAACTGCACGTCCCGCGCTCGATCAGCGCAAACGCCTTCGCCAGCGAATTCCCCGGCAGCGCCGCACACGCCGTGGCATCGCCCCCCAGCGTCGCCACGTCCACCAGCGGCGCGTCCTGCGACACTCCCACGCTGCCGGATTCGAGCGCGCTGTTGGCATCGCTCAATTGTGCCGCGATGTGCTTCAGCGATGACGGCGCGCCCTCCGCCGCCATGCTCACCGCCGGCATCATCACGTGCGAATTCAGCGTCGCCCCCGCCGCCAGCACGGACGGCGCAAATGCCGGCGATGCCACCGAATTGTAGTTCGGATACTGCGCCCCCATATCGCCGCTGTTCCCCGCCGATGCGGCTACCACCATCGTCTTCGCGGCATTTTCGAAGGCCGTGGCCAGCGCATCGCACGCCACGTTCCCCGTCAGCCCGCACGCCGCCCCCGTATCCAGCGGCCCGCTCAGCGTCGGCAACCCGGAAGAAAATACCGCCACGTCCATTCCGTCATTGACCGCGTCGTTAATCGCCTGGATGTACACGCTCTCCGGAGGATAATAGATCGGAA
>JAJYLS010000313.1 GCA_021787555.1 Acidobacteriota bacterium
GTTAAGCCGCGCGGCGATGACGCGCTGCATGTCCTCCTTGCGGACGATGTAGTGCGGCGCGCCGCTGGAGGCGATGACGATGTCCACTTCGGGCAGCATGCCCAGGAAGCGCGTGTAATCGACCGGCGTGCCCTGGAAGAGCCGGGCCATTTCGGCGGCGCGCTCCGGTGTGCGGTTGGTGACGAAGACGTGCGAAGCGCCGGAGCGCCGCAGGTGGCGCGCGGCCAGCTCGGACATTTTGCCCGCGCCCACGATCATGATGGTGCGGTTGTTCAGCGAGCCGAAAATCTTGCGCGCCAGTTCGACGGCGGCATAGCTGACCGAGACCGCCATCTGGCCGATGCCGGTTTCCGAGCGCACGCGCTTGGCCACGCTGAAGGCGCGCGCCAGGACGCCATCCAGCCATCCGCAGAGCGCACCGCAATCCTTGGCGGCGGCATAAGCGGCTTTGAGCTGACCGAGGATCTGCGGCTCGCCCACCACCATGGAATCCAGGCTGGCGGCCACGCGGAAGAGGTGATGGATGGCGTCGCGGCCTTCGTGCCGGTAGAAATGCGGGCCGACGGCCGCGGGACAAACGGACTTACGTTCCGCCAGGAAGCCATCCACGATGGCCTGCGGGTCGGCGGCGTCATCCGTGGTGACCGTGATCTCGACGCGGTTGCAGGTGGAGAGAATCAGCGCCTCTGACACTCCCTCGCGGGTCTTGAGGTCGGCCAGCGCCGGGGCCAGCGCATCTTCCCGGAACGCGAGGCATTCGCGCACTTCGACGGGTGCGGTCTTGTGGCTCACGCCGGTGATGAGCAGTTTCATTGGTGGAAGAGCACCGCGCCCAGCCGCGCGTGCGCCGCCCAGGTGAGAGCGGAGAAACCGAGCACGGCGACGGTCATGAGGGCCGCTTTGCGCCCGCGCCACCCGGCGGTGGTCCGCAGGCATACCAGGGCGAGATAGATGCCCCAAGTGAAGAAAGAGATGGCGATCTTGGGCTGGCTGATCCAGCGCGTTTTCAGCTCGATAAACGCCCACGTGCTGCCGGCGATGACAGCCAGCGTGATGAGCACGAAGCCGATGGCCATGGATTTCGAGATCAGGTCGTCGAGCGTGCCGAGGGGGGGCAGCCGGTAATAGAAATTGCGCGGCTTCTTGGTTTTGAGCTCGCGCTCCTGAATCAGGTACAGCACCGAGGCGCCGGCGGTGAGCAGCAGCGCGGCATATCCCAGCAGCACCAGGACGATGTGTACGGTCAGCCAGACGTTGCGCACCACCGGGCTGGTCCACGCGCTGACGGGATTGCCCAACGTGGCCACCAGCGCCATGACGAAGACCATGGGAAAGACGAAGACGCTGAGGCTTTCGACTTTATATCGCCAGTGGGCGAAGAGATACACCAGGACGATGAGGAACGCACACATGGAGAGCGTTTCGTAGAAGTTGGTGATGGGGCAGCGGTTGTTGACGATGCCTTCTTCGACGATGGAAACGAAGTGGAAGACCGAGCCCAGCGTGAAAGCGCCCAGCGCCACGCGAAAGAGGTTATCGCGGCGCCGCACCAGCGTGAGGATGGCGTGGAGCAGCCCGAGGGAATACAGGCCAGCCGCTGCGCGCAGCCAGATGATGCTCATTTCACCCATGGGAGATCCAGTAAGTCGAGTCTGAAATAATAGTATAGCTTAGGGTTATCCCGGGGCTTGGGTGACCGCTTGTGCACAAGCGGCGTTTCGTTGGAAACAAAGGGGGTCGCGCAATCGAACCGCTTGCGCGCAAGCGGTTACTGTAAAGCTGGTCGACACATGGTCCGGACGGGCGAAATCTGGAATGGAAGTGCATTTCCCTCGCTGCTAACTCCGTTCTTATTATACAGGGGCGAATTCCAAATTTCGGGGGTGAAAATCCGAAATTTTGGCGGTAAGTAGTTGGATCGATTGGGGGAAATTTTTTTTGGAAAAGCGAAACAGGGGGCTGGCTAACCGAGCCGCGCCAGGGTCTCCCAGAATTCGGGGAACGAAATCGACACGGCTTCCGCGCCTTGGATGGTGGATTCGCCGTCCGCGCGCAGCGCCGCGACCGCGAACGCCATGGCAATGCGGTGATCGCCGAAGGAATCGATCCGCGCGGCGTGGAATTTCTGACGGCCGGGCACGACGAGGCCGTCCGGCAATTCCTCGGCCGCGATGCCCATCCGCCGCAGATTCTCCACCACCGTGCGGATGCGGTCGGTTTCCTTGATCCGCAGTTCGGAGGCGTCTTTCACCGCGATGCCTTCCTCGGTGGCCGCGCCCAGCACCGCCAGCACGGGAATTTCGTCGATCAGCGCCGCGGTGAGTCCGTTCGCGATCGTGCCGCCACGCAGCGGCGCGTGCTCCACGACGATATCGCCCACGAGTTCGCCGTTATGGCTTTCGAGATTGGGCACGCGGATCTTCGCTCCCATCCCGGTCAGGAAATCGAGCAACGCCGAGCGCGTGGGATTCAGGCCCACGCCGCGGACCGCGAGATTCGATCCGGGCACGAGGAGCGCCGCCACAATAAAGAACGCCGCGGAGGAAAGATCGGAAGGCACCGCGAGTTCGCGCGCGGCCAGCTTCGGCCGCCCCGCCACGGCGATCTTCCGCCGCTCGACGGTGACCTCGGCTCCGAACTCGCGCAGCGCGATTTCGGTGTGATCGCGCGAGCGCACCGGCTCGACGACGCTCGTCTCGCCTTCTGCGAAAAGGCCTGCCAATAGCACGCACGTCTTGACCTGCGCGCTTGCCACCGGCAGGGCGTACTCGATGGGCCGCAAGCGCGCGCCGTGAATTTCGAGCGGCGGGAATTTGCCTTCGCGCGCGCGGATCTCCGCGCCCATTTGCGCGAGCGGCGTCATGATGCGCCGCATGGGCCGGCGGGAGAGCGATTCGTCCCCGAAAATCCGCGAGACGAACGGCTGGCCCGCCAGAATGCCGGAGAGCATGCGGATGGTGGAGCCGGAATTGCCGGCATCCAGGTCCGCGGCCGGGGCGCGCAGGCCGTCGAGCCCCTGGCCGCGAATGGTGAATTCGGTGCCCGAGCCTGCAACGTCGATTCCCAGCCCGCGCACGCAGCCGAGCGTGGAATGGCAATCGGCGCCCGTGGAGTAATTGCGGATGCGCGTTTCGCCCTCGGCTATGGCGGCGATCATGGCGTAGCGGTGGGAGATGGATTTGTCGCCGGGGAGGGCGATATCAGCGGAAAATTTCTGAGCGGGAACGATTCGTTTTTCCATGAGCTACAGTGCTTTCACGAGCTGCTGTGCGGCGATCAACAGCGGGTCCCAGACCGGGGAGAAGGGCGGCGAATAGGCGAGATCGAGCTGCTCGAAATCTTCGGCGCGCATTCGCGCCTGTAGGGCGGCGGCGATCACGTTGATGCGGCCCGCGGCGTCCTGCTCGCCGATCACCGTACCGCCCAGCAGGCGATGGGTGGCGCGGTCGGCAACCAGCTCGACGCTGGTCATCGCAGGGTCGAAATAGCGAGGGCGCGATTTGGCCTCGATGCGCGCGGCGACGGGCGAGAAGCCCTCGGCGCGCGCGTGCGTTTCGGATAATCCGGTAGTGGCGAACGCCCGGCCGAAGATGGCCACGATGGATGTGCCCACGATGCCGGGGAAGCGCTCGCGACCGCCGGCCGCATTGGCACCCGCCACGCGGCCCGTCTTGTTCGCGGTGGTGCCCAGCGGGATGTACGCCGGGCGCCCGGTCACCAGGTGAGTGACTTCGGCGCAATCGCCCGCGGCGTAGACGCCGCGCAGGTTGGTTTCCATGCGGTCGTCGGTGCGGATGGCGCCGGTGCGGCCGATTTCCACTCCGGCTTCGGCCGCCAGCGCGCTGTTGGGCTTGAAGCCAGCGCAGACCAGCACCATATCGCACGGAATGCCGGCGACGCCGGTAGGCTCGATGGCGGCCACCTTCACGCCCGTGCGCAGCTCGACGCCGTGCTGTTCGAGCTGCTTACGCACGGCGCAGGTGAGGTTCGGATCGGCGCGCAGCAAGGCGTGCCCGGTGCTCTCGAGGACCGTCACGCGCAGGCCATGGCGGCGCAGGGCATCGGCGGCTTCGACTCCGATGTAGCCGGCGCCGACCACCACGGCGCGCCGCGGCTGCTTCTCTTTCAGGAAGCGGCGGATGCGTTCGGCGTCTTCGATCGTGTGGAGGGTGAAGCAGTGCGGCTGCGCGGCGCCGGCGATCGAGGACGTATCGCAGCGGGCGCCCGTGGCCAGGATGAGCCGGTCGTAACGCACGCGCTCGCCGGATTCGAGCGCCACCTCGCGGCGCGGGTGGGCGATGGCCACCACGCGCGCGCCGGTGCGGACGGCGATGCCGCGCTCCTTGCGGAAATAGTCCGGGGTGTAGACGATCAGGTCTTCGGGGCGGCGCACCCGCCCTTCCACGAGGTAGGGCAGGCCGCAGGCACCGTAGGAGACGTGCGGGCCTTTTTCCAGAACGGTGATGGCGAGGCGCGGATCGAGCCGGCGCGCGCGCGCAGCGGCGCTGAGGCCGGCGGCCACGCCGCCGATTACAACCAGGGACACGCGGTCAACCTTCTTTATTCATCCTTTGCACAAAATCCAGGATATCGAAGGTTTTGACCTTGCGGTCGGGGTAGTAGCTGCTGACGGCGTCGAGTTCGTCGGTGAAGATTTCAAACACGGTGGCCAGCTTGGTCATGACCAGCAGCTCGATGTTGCGGCGGTTGAGGTTGAGGAGTTTCACGTTGCCGCCGTTTTTGCGCAGGCTGGTGGCGCACATGACCAGCGCGCCGAGGCCTGTGCTGTCGATGTAATCGACGCCGACAAGATCGAGCACAACATTGGTGGGGCCGGCGGCACTGACGGCGGCGACCTTCTCGCGGAGCGCGGTAGCTTCTCCGCCGGCAGTAATACGGCCTTTCAACTCGAGGATGACGACGCCCTCGCGCTCGCGCTGGTGGATTTCGAGTGCCATGTAGTAAGAAGGATTATGACACCAGGCCCGCACGGTAGCAAGGGCGGGCGGCGCTAAAATGCTCAGGTATGGATTTGCCGGCGCGCATCGGCAAATATGAGCTCGAGGAATTCCTGGGCGGCGGCATGTCGCACGTGTACCGCGCGCGCGACACCGTGACCGGCCGGACGGTCGCGGTGAAAATCATGACCGAGACCGGCTGCGAGGACGCCAAGGCGAAGGCCCGGTTTCTGGCCGAGGCGCGCATGGCCGGCAGCATCTCGCACGACAATGTCCTCGGGATTTACGATTTCGGCGAAGACGAGCAGCACCGGCCGTACATGGCGATGGAGTTCCTGCGCGGCGAATCGCTGCGGCAGGCGATCAAGAGCGGGACCACCGGCGACCTCAAGCGGAAACTGAGCATCGCGCTCCAGGTGGCGCGCGCGCTGGAATACATCCAGGGGCAGAAGATCGTGCACCGGGACATCAAGCCGGAGAACATCCATATCGACGCGGCCGGCGTGGTGAAGCTGATCGATTTCGGGATCGCCAAGAGCGAGGGCCTGTCGATAACGCGCGCCGGGTACGTGCTGGGGACGCCCTACTACATGGCGCCGGAGCAGGTGATGGGCAAGGAGATCACCGGCCAGGTGGACGTCTACGCGTTCGGCGTGCTGCTGTTGGAGCTGATGACCGGCGACAAGCCCGTCGGCGGCGACACGGTGGAGCGCGTCTTTTACAGCATCCTGAACGAGCCGCTGGACCTGGCGCCGCTGCGGGAATCGGGGGCGCCGGAAGCGATGGCCGGCCTGATCGCGCGCTGCACGGCGAAGGAACCGGCGGAGCGGCCGCCGGGCTTCGCGGCCATCCGCGCCGAATTAGAGGGGATGATCGCAGCGCCTCGATCCGCCCGGCGTGCGTGGCTACTACTGGTTGCGCTGCTTGCCGTGGTGGCGCTGGGCGCCGTTCTCTATTTCATCTTCGCCTTCGGTCCACTGAAGACCCTGGCCACACCGACCGGCGAGATGCTCGGGGTCCGGCAATGGGAGAAGGCCGCGCGCGGCACCGACAGCCGGACCGCTCCCTAACGGTCGCGGCTCCGAGCGCGAGCGTAAACGAGTGCTGGCGGCGGAATAGCTCAGTGCGTGGGCTGGAAGAGCGCGAACACCGCACCCTGCGGGTCGCCCACTATCGACCAGCGGCCGACGCCCTCCATGGTCATCGGTTCGAGGTAGATGCCATAGCCGGCATCATAGAATGGCCGGCGCCGCGCTATGCTGGCGATGAGTGTTCAAATTCTTACGCAGAGCGCTGCCGTTCCTGACCGTGGCGATGATCGCCGCCGGCCTCTACGACGCCTGGATCTTCTATTCCCGCTGGCGAGACGGCCGCGAAGCCGCCGCGGCGCTCCAGGCGAAGCAAGCCGAGGAAGCGCGGCGGACCATCGACATGCTCGGCGGCGACGAGCTTAAGATCCTGGGCTTTTACGCCGTGCCCGCAGCCATTCACAGATCGG
>JAJYLS010000314.1 GCA_021787555.1 Acidobacteriota bacterium
GGATCGCGCTGCATGGCTTCGTAATAGCGCCGCCGGAAGCCGACTGCGGTTTCGCACGGCGCCACCAAGTCACGCGCCTGGCCGATCAGCCGGTCGGCCTCCTCGGAGGTGGGCGCTTCATCGAGATCCAGGGTTTCGTCCACGACGACGATGAACTGAGACAATTCGCGCAGCCACGTGAACCACGGGTCACTGAGCACCAGGTTCAGAAACTGAGCTGTCGACGTGATGCGCTCGATATCGCGCTCGTAAGCGGCGCGCTCGGAATCCAGCAAGGATTTGTGCAACCGCAGTAAGCCATTGCGCAGGGTTACGAGCCGTTCGCGCGCGCGGTCCTGCATCGCCTCCATCTTAGCAGGACGAACTCCTTTGGCGCCGTCTGGCCTGTGGCTCGGGACCGGGGTTAAATTCCTGCGGCGCGGGGCTGCACGGCCTGGAGCGTGGTTCGGGCGTCGGCCCAGCAGATCAGGCTGGGCAGCGCAGAGGCGGTCAGGTCCGGGTGGCGCGGATGAATGCGGACGGTGTAGCCATGCAGACCGCTGCGGTCGCAGGGCGCCTCGACCGCGAAGACCGCTTCGCCCGCCGTGTTGCCATCCACCGGCTGCATGGGGATGGCGGCGGCATCCACAATCTCTTGTGCGGCATTCAGCCGCCCCATGTAAAGCTCCACCGCCACGTCGTCCATCTTCAATCCGCCAAGCTGCGCGCGCACGGTGATGTGCAGATTGCCGCCGACCCGCAACCCGGTGCCGCCGGTCTGCTCGATGGTCTGGATGCGGACCCGCGGCCACTCCTGCCGTACGTGTTCCAGCCATGCGGAGAGGTCGCGTGCGCGCACGGCCCCATTGGCGTCGAGCGCCTCGAACTGGTTGTGCGCGTCCAGGTAGAACTGGCGCACGTAATCGCTCACCATCCGGTTGGTGTTCACGAAGTGGCACAGAGACCCGATGGAAGCGCGCATGCGCTCGATCCACTTGCGCGGAATACGGTCCGTGCCGCGGTTGTAAAAAGTCGGGATGACGTCACGCTCCAGCAAATCGTAGAGCGCTTCGGCCTCGACTTGGTCGCGGTAGCCGGAGTCGGCATAGGTCTCACCCTTACCGATCGCCCAGCCGATCTTCCGGGGGTTATCGGGATCGTGCCAAACTTCGTCCCACCAGCCATCGAGCGTGCTCAGGTTGAGCGCCCCATTCGCCGCGGCTTTCATGCCGCTGGTGCCGCTGGCCTCCATCGGCCGCGCAGGCGTGTTCAACCAGACGTCCACCCCCTGTACCAGGTAGCGTGCCACCGCCATGTCGTAGTTTTCCAGGAAGACGATGCACCGGCCCATCTCGGGATCGCGCGACAGCAGCGTCACCTGCCGAATCAACTCCTTGCCGGCGTCGTCGCGCGGGTGTGCCTTGCCGGAAAAGATGAGCTGGACGGGGCGCGATTCCGCCGTGAGGATGCGTTTCAGGCGCGGCAAGTCCCGGAAGAGAAGGGTGGCGCGCTTATAGGTTGCGAAGCGGCGCGCGAAACCGATGGTCAGCGCGTCGGGATCGAGGATTTCGTCGGCGGCGTCGATTTCGGCCTGCGGCGCCCCGCGCAGGATGCGCTGCGCACGGACGTGCCGCCGCGCCCAGGCGACCAGGCGCTCACGGCGCAATTCGTGCGTCCGCCAGAGTTCTTCCGGCGGAATCGATTGCGCCCGGCCCCACACGTCGCTGTTGGCCGGCTCGTCGCGCCACTCCGGACCGAGATAGCGGTCGTAAAGGCGCTTCATTTCCAGCGACGTCCAGCTTGGAAAATGTACCCCGTTGGTCACGTGGCCAATCGGCACTTCGTTCACCGGAATGCCCGGCCAGAGCTTCTGCCACATCTCGCGGCTGACCTGGCCGTGCAACTTGCTCACGCCGTTGGCGCGCGCTGCGAAGCGCAGCGCCAGGATGGTCATGCAGAAATCGCCCTCCCACGGCTGCACTCGGCCGAGCGCTAGAAACTCGTCGCGCGAAATGCCCAGGCCGCGGAGGTACTCGCCGAAGTAGCGGTCCATCAGGTCGCCAGGGAAGTAGTCATGGCCCGCTTCCACCGGCGTATGCGTTGTGAAGACCGTCCCGGCGGTGGCCAGCATGCGCGCCTCGGCGAACGACAGCTTTCGCGATTCCATCAAGTCGCGCACGCGCTCCAGGACCAGGAAAGCCGAGTGGCCTTCGTTGAGATGATAGACCGTGGGTGCGATGCCCAGCGCCTGGAGCGCACGGTAGCCGCCGATGCCCAGCAGGATTTCCTGCCGGATGCGGGTTTCCTTATCCCCGCCATACAGCGCATCCGTAATCTCGCGGTCCTCCGTGCGCGCGTTGGCATCGATGTTGGTATCGAGCAGGTAGAGCGGCACGCGCCCGACCTGCACCCGCCAGATCTGGGCATAGATCGGGTGACCCGGAAACTGTACCGTGACCAGCAACGGCTGCCCGGCGCCATCGGTGACCAAAGTCAGCGGCAGGTTATGAAAATCGTTGTCTTCGTAGTCTTCCTGCTGCCATCCCGATTGATTGATGCGCTGCCCGAAGTAGCCTTCCTGGTAGAGCAGCCCGACGCCGGCCAGAGGCACGCCCAGATCGCTCGAGGACTTCAGATGATCGCCCGCCAGCATGCCGAGGCCGCCGGCGAAAATCGACAGCGATTCCGTCAGGCCGAACTCCGCCGAAAAGTAAGCCACCGAACAGTTTCCCGCTCTCGCTCCCCACATCCGGGGAAACCAACGATGGCTGCTCGAGAGGTACGTATCCAGCCTCGCGCGCACGCGCCGCAGATGGTCGAGAAAACCGTCATTCCGGGCGGCCCCCTCCAGCTTTTCCTGGTCTATCGTGCCCAGCATTAGCACGGGATTATGGCCGCTCGATTCCCACAGGTCGCGATCCAGGCGGCGAAACAGCTCAATCGCATCGAAGGTCCACGACCAATAAAGGTTGTATGCGATCTCGCGCAACGGCTCGATCTCCGGCGGCAGCGACGGGATTACGCTAAAGGTCTGGATCGGTTTGGCGTTCGGCATGTCGGACTCATTTTCCATTCTGAATCCAGGTGTTCGCGTTTGCACTACCCTTCTCGTGTACTATCGGCGGATTACGGTGGGAGATTAGGCGTATATCGGGAGGAGTTGAGAATTTATGCACGTTTTGGTACTAAATGCGGGAAGTTCCAGCCTCAAGTTCCAGGTGATCGCGACGGATCTCGAGCGCATCCGGAGCGATGCCGATGAGCGCTTGTGCCGTGGGCGCATCGAGCGCATCGGCGGCGAGGCCATCGTCACCTTCGAGAAGCCAGGCGCCGCGCGGCAGAAGTTCACCGCGCCCATCCGCGACATTTCCGCGGCCCTCGACTACCTGCTCCGCTGGCTCGTGTCCGACGCGTCCGGCATCGCGCAGATCCGCGGTACGGCCGACCTGCATGCCGCCGGCCACCGCGTGGTGCATGGCGGCGAGTTGTTCCACGAATCCGCGGTCATCACGGACGAGGTGCTGCACGGGATCGAAGAGTGCATCGACCTGGCGCCGCTCCACAATCCCCACAACCTGAAGGGCATCATGGCCGTGCGCGAGGTGCTGGGTCCCGCGACCCCGCAGGTCGCGGTGTTCGATACGGCGTTCCACAGTTCCATCCCGGAGCACGCCTATCTCTATGCGCTGCCCTATCACCTCTACCGCCGCCATCGCATGCGGCGCTACGGCTTTCACGGCACCTCGCACCGCTATGTGGCTTATCGCTACCGCGCCCTGCGCAGCCTGACGCGCGAGCAGACGCACATCGTGACGCTGCATCTCGGCAACGGCTGCTCGGCGGCCGCGATTCGCGCCGGGCACCCGGTGGATACGTCCATGGGGATGACTCCGCTCGAAGGCCTGGTCATGGGGACACGCTCCGGCGACCTGGATCCCGCCATCGTCGGCCTCATCGCCGCCAAGGAAGGCATGTCCGCCAGTGAAGTGGAAACGCTGCTCAACACGCAATCCGGGCTGCTGGGAATTTCCGGCCTGACCAACGACATGCAGGTGCTTCAGGCGGAACTGGCGGAACACGAAGACCGGCGCGTGCGCCTCGCCATCGATGTCTTTTGCCACCGCGCCCGGAAATATGTCGGCGCGATGCTTGCCTCGATGGGCGGCGCGGACGCCGTCGTCTTCACCGGAGGAATCGGCGAGAACGCGCCGGCCATCCGCGCGCAGATCTGCGCGGGGCTGGAATGGGCCGGGCTGAAGCTGGATGAAGCCCGGAACCGGGAAACCGCGGGGCGTGAGGGGGTCATTAGCGCGGATGGGTCGCGGCTGGCGGCCTACGCCATTCCCACGGACGAGGAACTGCTGATCGCGCGCGACACCGTCCGATGCATTCTGGGGGAACCGCACCCGTCCTAATGCGGGACGGCGCACCGCAAAGTGCTATAGTGGCGGTCGCATTTGAGGAGGTTGGACTATGCATCGCCGGCAATTTTTGCGGCAGACCGGAATTCTCTCCGCGGCGGCTTGCGCGGAGGCGGACGCGAACGCGGCGGCGGACCCCGTGGACATCGCCTTGCACGAGAAATTCTTCGGCTGCATAGCCGGGCTGCACGTCGGTTCGGCGCTGAAAGGCCCCTGCGAGGGTTGGCGCTGGCAGGATATTCAGGCGAAGTACGGCACCATCGACCGGATGATCGGCTATCAGGATTATCACAACGGCTGGGATCGCCTGCCGGGGACTACCGAAGACGGCGTCGAGCGATCCAAGATGATGAGCACCGCCATCATCGAGAAAAAGGACCGCGTGACGGCCGAAGACGTGCGCAGGATCTGGGTCCGGGACATGAAGCCGGAAGCCGCGGGCATGATATCCGAGCCCTTCGAGGCCGTGCTGCTGGCCATGGCCAAATCCGGGATGCCGGCGTGCGACATCGGCCGCTACTGCGATTATTCGGGGCTGGTCTCGATGTCGCGCTCGTGCCATCCGATTGCCTTGATCAACGCCGGCGATATCGATGGCGCGGTGGAAGACATCTTCGAAGTCGGGCAACTTTACCAGACCACCAACAGCCGCGGCCTCCACTGGGCGGCCACCGTGGGGATCGCGATCGCTTCGGCCACCAAACCCGAAGCCACGGTGGATAGCGTGCTGGCCGATGTGCTGAAAGGCCACCCGCGATTTGCCATTGGCGGGGTTGGCGGGCCGCGCGGACCCGCGCGGGAAATCGAACGCGCGCTCGAACTCACCAAAACCTGCCGCGATTTTCGCGAAATGCGGGTGGCCTTCGATGCCATCTACAACGGCAAGGGCATTCCGTACGCAAACTCGTACGCCAATGAAGTGGTCACCAAGGCGATGTGCGTCTTCCGCATGTGCAAAGGCAACACCAAAGAGGCCATGATCGCGGCCGTCAACATGGGGCGCGACACCGACTGCCTCTCGGCGACGGCGTCCGGCATTTCCGGCGCACTGACCGGTGCCGGATCCATCCCCGGCGAGTGGTTCCAGCAGGTGGATTACGCAACCACCAAGATGCCCATCACCAACAGCCGCAGGACCGTCAAAGAAACCGCGGACGGGTTGTACGACGCCTACCAGGCGCGGCTCCGAAAAATGCGGAGCTTCATCGAGACGATGGAGAAGGCTTAGGAACCTGGGTGGTGAATCCTGGGCGGTCGATATGTTTAAATATTGAGAGCGGGCCGAAGTAGCTCAATTGGCAGAGCATCGCATTCGTAATGCGAGGGTTAAGGGTTCAAGTCCCTTCTTCGGCTCCAGGCGTTCCCTCGGTTGGCATGCGGCGTGCCATGCATTTTGCCTTGCAGCGCCATGACCACGCTCTTATTCCCCTTACCCGGCTACTGGTGGGCCTACGCCGCATTTACCGGCCTCGTCGTGCTGCTGCTGGCGGCCGACCTGGCGCTCCACCGCAAGGAGCAGCCGGTTTCATTCCGAAACGCCGCCGTCTGGACCGCGGTCTGGGTTGCCGCGGCGCTGCTCTTCGGTTACGTCCTCTATCGCTTTGCGGCCTCCGCGCTGGGACCGGCCCTCGGCCGCCGGACCGCGATGGAGTATTTCGCGGGCTACATCGTCGAGGAATCGCTGTCTGTTGACAACATGTTCGTCTTCGCGCTCGTGTTCCGGCACTTTGACGTTCCGGCGCGGTACCAGCATCGGGTGCTGTTCTTCGGCGTGCTCGGCGCCATGGTGTTCCGCGGCCTGTTTATCGCTGCCGGCGCGGCGCTCATCCGTTTCCAGCCGGTGCTCATCGCATTCGGCGTCTTCCTGATCTACAGTGGCGTGCGGCTGATTTTCGAAAAGGAGTCGCGCCTCGATCCCGGCCGGAGCCGCATCGTCCGCGCTGCCGGCCGGGTGCTGCCGGTCACGAGCGAGTATCAGGGCGCGCGGTTCTTCACGCGCCTCGGCGGCCGCCTGTTCGCCACACCTCTGCTCCTGGTGCTCAGATCGG
>JAJYLS010000315.1 GCA_021787555.1 Acidobacteriota bacterium
ATCACGCCCTGTTTATTTGCGTTCGCATTTCGCGATCAGATAACCGTAGGTCCCGAGCGACATGTCGCTGACCATCGCGCCGGTCATCAGATTGGTGAGCCTGTATTGCTCGACCGGAAACCCGACGGTCCCCTTCCACGGGCGATTCGTCGTGTTCACCACGATGAGGAACACGTGGCCGTCCTTTCTTCGGAGATAGCTGACGATGCGGTCCTCGTCGGTGTTGGAAATCCATTCGAGATCGCCGCGGGTGAATGCCGGATCGCTCTTGCGGATCTGAATGAGTTTCTTGTAAATGGGTAAGTCCTGCGCGGAAAAGCTGCCGCGCCGGAAGGTGACGCCGTCCACGGTCATGGTCTTGGCGCGGCCCGTCTCCCAACGGATGGGGAAGGTCATCCCATAGATGCTGAGGGGTGCCGGGTCGCCGATCTCCTGGCTGTCGTAGAGGAACGGAATGCCATCCATGGTCAGGTTGATGGCGCTGGCGGCGATAGCGCCGTTGTTGCCGAACTCCATGACGGCGCGGCGCTGATCGTGATTATCGGAGCAGCGGAGCATGATCGCTCCTTTGGGGAATTTGCGCTGGTTGATCTCCCACACGCGGCGGACGAGCGAGGCGGGCGAGCCGTCGCGGAACGCGCGCTGGATGCTGAACATATGCAGCACGCCGGCTCCTCGCCGCCCATGGTTGCATCGACCACGTCGTAGTTCGAAATGGAATACAGCTCCGAAGCCGTCCTCGGAAACGAGCAGGCGCGGCCCGTTCCCGACTGGATGCACGACACCATCATTTATCAGATGTGGCTCGCGGCTTACGGGATTACGTAAACCTGCTTGCGTTTGGGTCTTGGGCCTGCAACCCACCGGCGAACAGCAGCGCCGCCGGGGCTGCCACCGCCGCCGGCCGCCCGGCCCGGGCTTGATGGAGAACGCGGCGCGGAGGCGTTGATCTTCCCGGTGTCATTAGCTAAATATGGTATCAATTCCTGAGTATGGATGTGCGATGGTTCACCGGTGACTGGACAGCAGCCGCCGCACCGCGTGGCAGGAATCCAAGCCGAAGGCTTTGCCGGCGATGGCTTCGGCCTCGGGCAGAGTCCACTGTGCGATGGCGCGCTTGAGCTCCGGGATCAGCGGCACGCTGACGCTGAATTCTTCCAGACCCAGGCCCAGCAGGAGCGGGGTGGCGACCGGGTCGGCAGCGAGTTCACCGCAAAGGGCCACGTCGGTGCCGGCCTGCCGGGCAGCGCCGATGACTTGCCGGATGGTTCGCAGGACGGCGGGCTGAAAGGGATCCGCCAGGGCGGCCACGCGGGCGTTGGTGCGGTCCGCGGCCATGACGTACTGCGTCAGGTCGTTGGTGCCGATGCTCATGAAATCGGCTTCGCGGGCGAGTTGCTCCGCCACGGCGGCGGCCGCTGGAGCTTCGATCATGACGCCGATTTTCATGTGCCGGTGGCAGGGCAGGTTCTCCGCCTCCAGCTCGGCCTCGACCTCGGCAACCCGGGATTTGGCCTCGCGCAGTTCGTCGAGCGAGGTGATCATCGGAAGGAGAAGTCGGATTTGCTGTCCCGCGCCCGCGCGGAGAATGGCGCGCAGTTGGGTGCGGAACAGGTCGCGGCGCCGCAAGGTCACGCGAATGCCGCGCCAGCCGAGAAAGGGGTTGGTCTCGGCGCCGAAATCGATGTAGGGCAGGCCCTTGTCGCCGCCGATATCGAGGGTGCGGACGACGAGCGGCCGCCCGGCGAGCGACGCGGCAATGGCACGGTAGGCGGAGAGTTGTTCGTCCTCGCCCGGCGCATTGGCGCGGCCCATGAACAGGAACTCGGTGCGCAGCACGCCGACACCTTCGGCGCCGCGCTCGACGGCTTCGGCAGCTTCGGCCACGGCGCTGATATTGGCAACGAGCCGGATCCGGCGGCCGTCGCGCGTGGCCGCGGGCCGGTGCCGTTCGGCTGCCGCCTGGCGGAGGGCGGCCACCCGCCGCTCGCGCCGATCCTCTAATTCCTCGATTTCGGCGGCGGTGGGAGAGATCCAGACGGCCGCCTGCTCGCCATCGATCGCTACGTTGGTGCCATCGGCGAGCGCGGAAATTGCGGGGCCCAGGCCCACGACAGCGGGAATCCCCTTGGCGCGCGCCATGATCATGCTGTGTGCGAGCGGGCTGCCGGATTCGAGGCACAGGCCTAGGCACCGCGCGGGATCGAGGTCCTGGACCTCGGCAGGCGCCAGATCGGGCGCGGCCAGAATCGAAGGCTCACGGAGTTCCGGAAGGACGCCGGCCACACCGGTGAGGCGGCGCAGAACTCGCAGCGCCAAGTCGGTGACATCCGCCGCGCGGGCGCGCAGGTAGGGATCGTCGAGCGCGGCGAGGCGATCGGCGAGGCGGCGGGTTTCCTGCTGCCAGGCAAACGCGGCGTCGACGCGGCCGTCGAGGATGGCGTGTGACACGGCGGAAATCAGCGGCGGATCTTCGAGCAGTAGCGATTGAGCGCCGAAGATGGCGGCTTCGCCCGCGCCGGCGTGTGCCAGCGACCATTCGTCGAGCCCGCGGGTTTCGTCCCGCGCACCGGCGACCGCGGCGAGCAGACGCTGGCGCTCGGCTTCGGGGTCTTCGACGGTACGAGCAGAAAGGTGGACGGCGGAAGGGCGATACCGGACGAGTGGACCGATGGCCACGCCCGCGGATGCTGGAATGCCGGTAAGGCGGCCGGCGAGCGGCGGAGCGGGCGCGGGCGAAGGGGCGGCCGCGCCCGGCGGCGCCTCGTCGCCTTCCCCACATCCGGATGCGACGAAATCCGCCAGGGCGGCGAGGGCATCGCCGGCGTCGTTTCCCCAGGCGCGGATGCGCAATCGATGGCCTTGCCGCGCTCCCAAGCCGAGAACTGCGCTGATGCTGCCGGCATCCGCCGGACCGGCGTGCGCGGTGAGGTTTTCCAGGGTCACGCGCGCCCGATATCCGCGCGCGAGGCGCACGAGTTGCGCCGCCGGCCGCGCATGCAGGCCCAGGCGATTGGGAACCGCGACCACGATTTCCGCGGCGCCGGGTGGCTCCGCCGTCGCGTCCGCCTGCGGGGCTTTCGCCGCGAGGGCGTTGGCAGCCTCGCGCAGAATCTCGTCGATGCCGGCGCCCGCGGCAGCCTGGCTGACGGCGGCAACGGTTCCTTCCACCAGCGGCGCAGGGCACAGGCGCACGCGCGTCCGGCGATCCTCGGCCAGCAGTTCGAGCGCGGTCTCGGCGCTGAGCACCGCGCTGCCGAGGTCCATGAAAACCAGCACGCCGTCTTCGCTGTAAACCGCTTCGATGGCCTGCAACACGCGATAGGCGTCGGTGCCGATGGGGTTGGTGGGATCGCCGGTGCCGCCCGCGGCGGCGATGGCGACGCTGCCGTGGGCCGCCTGCTCCGCCAATTCGCGCAGCCCTTCGGCCAACTGCGCGCTGTGGGAGACGAGGACGAAGCCGATCATAAGCGCCAGGTCCGGGCGGCAGCCTGGAGCAGCAGGCAGGACGAGGTCGCGCCGGGGTCCTGATGACCGATGCTGCGCTCTCCCAGGTAACTGGCGCGGCCCTTGCGCGCCTGCATGGGAATGGTCGCCAGCATGCCGGCTTCGGCGGCCGCCGCGCCCCGGTCCAGGATGCCGGCGATATCGCTTCCGCCCTGTTCGGCGGCGCGCATGGCGTCGAGGGCAGGGAGGAGCGCGTCGAGCATGGTCTTATCGCCGGGCTCGGCCTTGCCGCGCTGTTGGACGCCGCCGATTCCAGCCTGGAACAGGGCCACCACGTCGGCCGCGCCCAGTGCGGTTTTGCCGGCGCAGGCGGCCGCGGCCCGCAGGAAAAACGTGCCGTACAGAGGCCCCGCGGCGCCGCCCACGCTGCGGATGAGGGTCGCCGCCACGCTTTGGAAAATGGCGCGAATGTCCGCCGGCGGGTTGGCGGCTAACTCCGCCTGAACCGCGGAGAAGCCGCGTTCCATGTTGATGCCGTGATCGGCGTCGCCAATGGCCCGATCGAGGTCGGTAAGCTGCTCGCGGTTTCCGGCAAAGACCTGCGCCAGGACCGCGAGCCACCGCAGAACGCCTTCCCTGGTTACGGCCACGTTCAGATCCCCCATCGCAGCGCCGGCGTCAGAACCGGGTCATCCCAGAGAGAGAGCAACTCGTCATCGGTTTTGAGCAGGGTGATGGAGCAACCGGCCATTTCGAGGCTGGTGATGTAGTTGCCGACCAGCGAGCGGGTGGGCGTGATATGCCGGGCGTTCAGCAGCCGGTCGAGTTCGCCGTAGACAAGGTAGAGTTCCATCAGGGGAGTGCCGCCCATGCCGTTGACCATGGCGATGACGCGGTCGCCCTCGCGGAACGGCAGGTCGGCCAGGATGGCTTCCGCCATCTGGGCTACCAGTTCCCGGGCCGGCAGGAGGGGCATGCGCTTGCGGCCGGGTTCGCCGTGAATGCCGATGCCCATTTCGATTTCGTCGTCGCCCAAAACGAAGCCGGGCTTGCCGGCGGCGGGGACGGTGCAGGGACTTAACGCCAACCCCATGGAGCGGCCGTTAGCGACGACGCGCCGGCCAAGGGCCGCCACACGTTCCAGATCATAGCCGCGGGCGGCTGCCGCGCCGCAGATCTTTTCGGCCAGGACGGTGGTGCCCACCCCGCGGCGGCCGGCGGTATAGAGGCTGTCTTCCACGGCGACATCGTCGTTGACCACCACCGACCGCACCTCGATGCCGCGGCTCTGGCAAAGCTCCGCCGCCATTTCGAAATTCATGATGTCGCCGGTGTAGTTCTTGACGATGTGGAGCACGCCGGCGCCACCGTTGACGGCGCAGGTGGCCGCTTCCATTTGATCGGGCGTCGGCGAGGTGAAGACCTGGCCGGGACACGCGGCATCCAGCATGCCCCGGCCCACGAATCCGCCATGCATGGGTTCGTGGCCGCTGCCGCCACCCGAAATCACGGCCACTTTACCCTGGATGGGCGCATCCGCGCGCATGACGTACACGGGATCGAAGCAGACCTTGAGAATCGCCGGATGGGCCGCTGCCAAACCGGCCAGCGAATCGCGGACGGCATCGTGTGGGTCGTTGATCAGTTTCTTCATGGATCGGGTTTGTCTCTGAGAACGTTCATTGTCGCGCGAATGCAATCTCCAGAGCTTCCTGAATCAGCACTTCCCGATGCGGCGTAGTGGCGGGCATGGGCGGACGCGGCACACCGCCATCGCGCCCGCGCAACTGCATCGCCGTGCGGACATTCGCCGGCAGATTCGGCGCATCGATGGCATTCCAGAGGCGCAGCAGCCGCTTATGAAGGCGCAACGCGGTGCCGTGGTCGCCGCATTTGACGGCATTCCATAACGCTACGCACCATTCGGGGACGGCGGTCAATATGGCCGCCACCGCTCCGTGGGCGCTCAATGCGAATGAAGGGTAGAGGAGCGCATCGACGGCGGAGAGAATCCGGGCCTTGTCTCCAAGCTGCGCCTGCTCGACCAGCAGCAGAAGATCGGCCAGCGCCTTCATATCGCTGGCACTCTGCTTCACGCCGATCACACCCGGCACGTCGCGCAGCATCCGCAGGAGCAGCGGCGGCATCAGGTAAGCCCAGGGGACGACGTTGTAGACGATCACGGGGGTGTGGCTCTTCGCGGCAATCACCGCGAAGTGCCGCACCATGGACTCATCGTCGGGACGGAACAGGTAGTGCACGGGTGTGACCTGGAGCGCCGCGATGCCGAGGTCGGCGACGGCCCGGGCGCGTTCGACCGCGGATTGTGTGCTGTCCGTGATGATTCCCGTGATCACCGGCACCCTGCCGCGGCTCTCTTCAACGGTCCACGCGGTCAGGTTGCGCGTTTCTTCGAGGGTCAGGGTGTGCCCCTCGCCGGTGCTGCCACACACGGCGAGGCCATGTACACCCGCGGTCTCGATGAGATAACGCACCTCCGCGCGGTGCTTCTGCTCATCGATGGAGCCGTCTGCGCGAAACGGCGTCACCATGGGGGGAATGATCCCCTGAATCGAGGCAATCTCCATAGAACTTATTTTGACGCGAGAGAGTCGAGCTGTGGGCCGCCATTTTTCGTGAACTCGCGGGAAGACGGCTGCGTAGTTCAAGAACGAGGCCTCTGTGAATTTCTTGCGCGATTTTCGATATGCGTTGCGTTCGCTGGCGCGGTCGCCGGTCTTTACGGCAGTGGCCGTGCTGTCGCTGGCGCTGGGAATCGGCGCCAATACAGGCGTGTTCACCATTCTCGACCAGGTGTTGCTGGGGCTGATGCCGGTGCAGGATCCGGCGGCGCTGGTGCAGCTTAGCGAGGTGGGGCAGCACTACGGCAGCAATACTGGGATGAACTCGCTTTCGTATCCGATCTACGTCGATTTTCGCGATCAGAACCGCGTCTTCAGCGGGATGTTCGCGCGGTACGAACTGGCGGCGAGCATGAG
>JAJYLS010000020.1:0-8504 GCA_021787555.1 Acidobacteriota bacterium
TCCAGGGGTTAGGTGGAATTTGGCGTCAGTGGCGTCAACGCCGAAAAGGCATATTTTCTTCCGCCACTGCTGCCACGGGTGCTGCCAGAATACACCGCCGGGCAACGGCCGACCGCGCGGCCGACGTGTGCGGCTGCGCTGAAGGCTGTTGGCTACTTGGCCACAGCACCGCCGTCGTCTTCGTCCAACCTGCGGACGATCATTCCGGTGCGCTCGTGAAGGGGTTCCATCGCTTCCGCCATAGCCAGTAGCGCCTGCTGACTCTCCTTCTCAGTGCGACAAATACCGACACGATTTGCATGATCTCTAAACGTCTTCGTCATCTCGCGAACGTGTTCATCGTTCACGCGCACCATGAGCATGAGTGTCCTAACTCCTGCTTCGCGAGGCTGATTATCGAGGGTGTCGGGGAAAAGTATTTTGCCCCACGTGCCTGTTCTGCGACTCTCCATCTCTTCTATGTGATGCATTTCGCCCGCCGCTCGCGCGAGCGCAAATATCGCATCTTGTAGACTCAGGAGTGTCTCGCGTTGAAAGCTGGCGCGCCGCTCCGCAAGTTGAACCCGTTTTGCCGCCTCCCTGGTCTCACGCTCACGTGCGCTCGCTACTGCCGCCGCCTCGCGGTCCCGTTCGCGCGCACGCCGGTCTCGGAAATACTCCGTGAAGGCGCTCGTTAGATATCCCCCGAGCGCAGTGAGCAGGGGAACCAATGGTGCGGTTGTCGGGTCAGGCATGAAAATGCTCCTTTCGCCGCATTGTAATTCCGCTCATGAGGTTCCGCTGTGTTCCGCTGAAGCGGCTGGCGGCGGCCCATGTGCAACCTCGCGGCCCTATAGCTGTGTCCGATGGGGGATTTTCATGATCCGCCCCGCCAGCACCATGGATACACAATCGGCTGCGCATACGCCGTCGATTCTGCGATCCAGCGGCAAGGAGCCGATCACCCGCGCAGCTGAATCGACCAGCCAAAGCATCTTCCACCCGTGCGCGAGGACGTCGCTTCCGTGGGAGACCAGGCGAGTCGCGAACTCCGGCATGTCCGTCGAAGGCTGTGGCGCGCTGCCCGCAAACCGATAGATGCGGGGATAGCAGTAGGCGGCGTCGAGGCTGCCGCCGCGCAACAACACGGACGCGACCGACTGCCGTCCGAGTTCTTTATGGTACTCACGGACCTCGCCGTCGAGGTTACAAAGGTATACCTCCCCTTCGCTGGTGCCGATCCCAATCACGCCATCCGCAACGGTGACAGCGGTTATTGCCGCGGTTATCGGTTGTCCGTTGTAAGTCAGCCCGAACGTGATATGAATTCGCACGATGTTGTCTGGTTCGCCAGCGGCGGCGCCCTGCGATAGCTCCTCGAAGGCGGCGTGCACCGCCCGGAAGCGATCGGCTGCGCTAGGGTCGCCGGGATTCAGGTCGGGATGAGTGAGTCGCGCCATGCGGCGATAAGCCCGCCTCACCTCGTCCGGCCCTGCCTGTGTGCTGATGCCGAGCGTCCGACACGCAACTTGGTCAAGATGGATTTCCCCCACGGGTGTACTGAGGCTTTGCGGTCGCTTATGGCGATTGGGAAGTTCCCAATCCCATAGGAGGTGGCCCTGCGGCGTGAGTGCATACAGGTACAGGCCCTCAGCCGCTAGGGTCACGTTGGAATCTGCAGCCACGGTCAGCCATGCGAATTCGAAGTGGCCTTCGCGAGGAACCCGCCACATCCACCTCTGGTCGCCGAGATTTGAGAAGCAATAGATGCAACCGTCTCGGCAAGCCACGAGCCAGTCACCACAGCGCGACGTGAATGACGTGCAGGAATTTGGCGCGAAAACTGTTCTGACAAGCCTCAACTCCGGATCGATGAAGTGAAGCTCTGAGGGATTGCCCTTGGCGTGCCGCTGAGTGTAGCCGAGCGAGAAGCCACTTGGCGTCAAGTGAAGGCGATGGATGTTCGGTAGCCCCCGGACTTGGCGAAGGGGCGACAGGGAGACAGGATCAATGTCCGTCAATACCGATCCCTTGCTCGCCGCCGCCAATGCACGGAGTCGTTGGCCGGCAAAGCAGATGCTCTTCGGCATTGGCGAGATTCGGCTCTCCTGCGTGATCGCTAGGAACATTCGCCCCGCATTGTAACGCCGCGCGCGAGAACTTATTGGAAGTGATCTAGTACCGGAACCAATGAACGCCGGAGAACGGTGCTCAGTGCACCCTGGCGGCGATGCGCCTCGCCTTGCTGTATCCATTCGCCGGCGGCAACCGGCGATCAGCACCGATGCCGCAGACGTCGACGTCCTGGTAATCCTTCCTACCGATGCGCTGTACAATTCGGCGGTGTAATGTTGCTGGCACGAGCCCGAGCGCGCGTGCGGCGTCTGCCACAATCATGCGGCGCTCGTCGAGGATCACAAACCGATTATCGTGCCGGTCCCGGCGCCCACCGGGCGGGTGAACGCAACCGCCACCAGGGCTGCGCATGTCGTTCTCGGCGATCTTATCCCGCAAATCTGAGATGCATTCATCCTCCGTCCGGTGTTGCTTGCCTGGGAGACCGCAGTGCTTACGGAAGCCCGCGATCCCGCTGCCATCGGCACCAGCGGCTGCGCGGGGAAACTGAAAATGGGGTGCGGAGGCTGAAGTGGAACTGGTATTCAGCAAGTACTACCTCCCTCGATCGCGACAGATTTTGGTTTCGCCTTTTCTCAGCAGAAAGGCGTATGCTGGGCGAGAATGCCGCGTCGCGCTCAGTTCGCGATTCGGCCGCGAAAACCAGATTCGCGGCCGGTCCGCTCCGGATAGTACCTCGCGGCCATACTGCGCGCAAGCCGGCGCTAGCGGCTTGCGATGTAGCCTCCGCTTGCTTTCCGGCACTATTCGAGTGATTCATCATCCTGCGCGCATCGCGCAGGAGGAACGCACATGACGAACGAAAGCAGCAGCACGCAGGAATTGGCCGCCGCCGCGCACCAGGCGCAGCACGGGGCACCGAGGGCGGCAAAGCCGACCTCCAAGACCAACCGCAAGAAGGCGGCGCCCAAGGGCCGCAAGGGCGCGAAGAAGACCGTTGCGCAAAAGCCCACGACGAAAAACAGCGCCGCCGGCCGACCGAGCAGCAAAAAGATGGCGGTCCTGGACCTGCTGCGCCGCAAGGGCGGCGCCACGCTGCAAGAGATCGCCAAGGCGACGGGTTGGCCCACTCGATCCGGGGATTCATTAGCGGCACGGTCGGCAAGCGCCTGGCAATGAAGATCGAGTCCGCGCGCGATGCACACGGCAACCGCTACTATCGCACAGCCAAGGCGTAGCAAGCCCCCTACTGTTGTGCAGGCAACACTTGGACCGGCCTTTCAAAAGCGACGACTTGCTGCGCCCGAATAAGTGCCTCTTCTTTGGAGTTATAGAAAATCTTAAAAATCCCAGTTGCCGAGAAGATGACGTCCACAGCGCAGTACACGTCCCAGATCTTCTTCTGAAGGTCAACAGAACTCCGGATACTGGCGACTTTGAGCCCAAAATTCTTTTCCTGCAGTTGCTTCAGCTTGATGCAGCGCCCGTGCGATTTGAAGTTCGAATGCTGGCCGAGATAGCTTGCGACAGCATCGGCTTTGGCCTCTCCATCGGGTTCGCCATTGAACATGTACCTCGTCAACCATTGCCGGACGAGCGCTTTTGATAACTCGATAGCGTTGTCGCACTGGACTAAAAGAGATGGACCCATCGGCTGAAGGATTGGAACCCAGACGCTCAAGCGCTTCGGGTCGGCGGAGATTTCCTGTCCAGCTTTAAGGAATTGCCCCTTAATCGCTTCTGCCGGACTAAAGCCATTTGCTGAAGGAGCGCGAGGAGAAGGAAAAAGCCGGCCCAGGTGCTGCCACTGGTGCTGCCAGCGCCGAAAACGGCGCCGCCAAGCCGCTCGTGGCTTAGTCGTAACTGTTTGAAGCAAAAAGAGATATATGGCGCGCCCGGAGGGACTCGAACCCCCGACCTGCTGGTTCGAAGCCAGACGCTCTATCCACCTGAGCTACGGGCGCGCATCGACGATTTTAGCAGGGTGCAGCGTCATTCTACCGTCAATTCCGCCACCGCCGCCAGCAGGTCGCGGGGCGGGACCGGCTTGGCCATGATGCGCGACACCATGCGCTCCTCGGGGCGACCATAGATTTCGTCCGGCCAGCCGGAGAGCACGATCACGGGCGCGCGGCAGGCAATACCGCGAATCAGGGCCAGACCTTCGCGCACGTCGGAATGGCCCGCGGCATCGGGGAAACGCAGATCCATGACGATCAAGTCGACACCGTCGCGTTCCAGGCGGCGGAGCGCCGCGAACGGCCCGTTCGCCAGCACCACCTGATGCCCCTGCGCTTCCAGCACCATGCGGTGCAGTTCGAGCACGTCCGGGTCGTCGTCGGCGATCAGAATGCGTGCCATCAGAAATGCAGGCCGCCGCCGCAGATCAGCACCTCGCCGGTCACGTAGTCGGAAAGCGGCGAGCAGAAAAACAGCACGGCGCCGGCGGCTTCTTCCGGGGTGCCCACGCGGCCCAGCGGGCACGCCGACTTGACCCATTCCAAAACTTTCGGCTGCACGCCCACGGCGATCTTGCGGCCCTCGACATCGATCGAGGCGGCCTCACCGGCCAGGGGCTGCGTGAGCCGCGTTTCGATGATGCCGAAGCCGACGGCGTTCACATTGACGTTGTAGCGGCCCCATTCCTTGGCCATGGTCTTCGTAAAGCCGATGACACCCGCCTTGCCGGAAGAATATCCCGCCTGGCCCGGGTTGCCGTCGGTGCCGGCGATGGAGGTGATGTTGACCACCTTGCGCATCACGCGCCGGCCTTCGGCGGTTTCGCGCTTGGCGGTTTCGCGAATCCAGCCCGAGGCCGCGCGCAGGATGCGGAACGGAGCGACGAGGTGAATGTCCAGCATGGCCTGAAACTGCTCGTCGGTGGTTTTCTGGATGACGGTGTCCCAGGTGTAACCGGCGTTGTTGACGACGATGTCGATGCTGCCGAAGGTTTGGATAGTGGCGCCGACCACTTGCTGGGGGAAGGCCGGATCGGTGACGCTACCCGCGAGCGATGCCGCGCGGCCGCCGTGCTGGCGAATGGCGGCTTCGGTTTCGAGCGCGGGAGCGGCGTCGAGATCGTTGACCATGACCGCGGCGCCGTACTCGGCCAACTTTTGCGCGATCGCGCGGCCGATGCCCCGGCCGGCGCCGGTGATGAGAGCGGTTTGGTTTTCAAGAGTCATGAGTCTTGAGTTCTGAGTCATGAGCTTTGAGCTATTGGCCCCGTCCCGGGTGACACTCATAACTCATGACTCACGACTATCTTAATAGATCTTCCAACTGAATCTTCGTATCGGTTTTCGCGTCGCGGTACTTCACGATGATCGGTGTGTAGACGGAGATACCCCAATCCTTGCCCGGGCCGCTGGTGATGGCGCGGGTGCCGGCGATGACGACCGCCTCCTCGGGAATGATCAGCGGCGCGTCGTCGGTGGCCTTGTGAACGGTGTTGCGGACCAGGTCGTAGACCGGGGTCGAGCGGTTGAGGATGGTGCCGGTGCCGAGCACGGCGCGCCGCTTCACGATGGCGCCTTCGTAGATCCCGCAGTTGCCGCCGATGAGGACGTCGTCTTCGACGATCACCGGGAGCGCGCCGACGGGTTCGAGCACGCCGCCGATCTGGCTGGCCGCCGAGATGTGGCAGTTTTTGCCGACCTGCGCGCAACTGCCCACCAGCGCGTGCGAATCCACCATGGTGCCCTCGTCCACGTAGGCGCCGGCGTTGATGTACATGGGCGGCATGCAGGTCACGCCTTTGCCAACGTAGCAGCCATCGCGGATGCTGGAACCGCCGGGCACGATGCGCACGGCGTCCTGTGCGTCGAAGCGCCGCGTGGGATAGGTGCTCTTGTCGCGAAAGGTCAAAGGGCCGACCGACATGTCCACCACCGCGCCCATGCGGAAGCCGAGCAGAATGCCCTGTTTGACCCACTGGTTGACTTGCCAGCCGGTGGGTGAACCGGGGCAGGGCTCGGCCGCGCGCACGCGGCCCTCGTTGAGCGCGGTCTTGAATTCCTCGAAGAGGGCGAAATGTTCGCGCGTGTAGAGCGCCGGGCGCTCGGCGAGGAGGCGATCGATTTCAGCGCGCAGCTTATCTGGCAACCGGCACTCTCCCGACGAGACCGACCGATTCGAGCACCCTTTCGATCTTCGCCTGGCTGGTGGGACTAGGCGGCACCAGCGGCAGGCGCCAGACCGGTTCGAGCAGGCCCATCAGGGCCATGGCGGCTTTCACCGGGATGGGGTTCGATTCGATGAAATTGACGTTCATCAGCGGGAGGTAGCGCCACTGGATTTCGCGGGCGGCGGCGAAATCGCCGCGCAGGCAGGCCTGCGCGAGCCGGGTCATTTCGGCGGGAATCTCGTTTGAGACCACGGAAATGATGCCGCGGCCGCCGAGCGCCATCAGCGGAATGGTGACCGCATCGTCGCCCGAAAGCACGGTGAAGGCGGGCGGCACTTCGTGCAGCACATTGGCCATCTGGCCGATGTTGCCGGAGGCTTCTTTCACGCCCACGATATTTTCGATTTCCGCCAGCCGCGCCAGCGTGGCCGGCTCGACGTTCACGCCGGTGCGGCCCTGCACGCTGTAGACGACGATGGGCAGGTGGATGGCCGAGGCAATGGCCTTGTAATGCTGGTACAGACCTTCCTGCGTGGGCTTGTTGTAATACGGCGTGATGGAGAGGATGCCGCTCACGCCCATGCGCTCGAGCTCGCGCGCCAGCTCGATCACTTCGTGCGTGTTGTAGCCGCCGGCGCCGCCAAGGACCGGGACTTTGCCGCCGGCCTCTTCGAGCGTGATCTCGATCACGCGCAGGTGCTCGGCGCGCGTGAGCGTGGGGCTTTCGCCGGTGGTCCCGCAGGGGACCAGGAAATTAATGCCGGCGTCGATTTGCCGGCGCACCAGTTTGCGCAGTGTCGCTTCATCGAGCGACTGGTCGCGATTGAACGGGGTTACGAGTGCAGTGCCGCATCCGGTGAACATGTACCACCTCCTGAAGAAGAAGTCAGGAGACAGGAGTCAGGAGACAGAATGCGCCGCCCTTCCTCCTGACTCCTGAACTCCTCAACTCCTTTACTTCTCAAAGAATCCTTTCTTCCCTACAATCCAGTTTGCCGCTTTCAGGGCGCCGCGGGCGAAGCCTTCGCGGCTGCGGGCGGTGTGGCGGAGCGTGATGGTGTCGGCGGCGGAATCGAAACCGATCTCGTGCGTGCCGGGATGCCGGCCGGCGCGGTTCGAGCTCACGTCGATGGGACGCGCATAGCCCGCCTTCTTCATTTCGTCAACCAGCCGGATCAGTGTGCCCGAGGGCGCATCTTTTTTCGTCGAGTGGTGGATTTCCCAGGCCCACGCGCCGTAGTCCGGCTCCTCGGCCAGGATGCGCGCGGCTTCCGCCACGATGCGCAGGAAGGCATTCACGCCAATGGAAAAATTGGGGCTCCAGACCAGCCCGACGTTGTGGCGCTCGACCGCCTGGCGCACGGCGTCGAGATCCTTCTGCCAGCCGGTGGTACCGAGGACCATGTTCACGCCGAGCGCGGCAATGGATTCCACGTTCCGGCGGACGGCGGCGGGAATCGAGAAATCGATGGCCACGTCGATCGCCCGGAAGTTTTCCGCCGTGATGCCTTCGAAATTCGAGTTGTTGAATTCGTCGAGCTTGAGTGCGGTTTCGAATCCGAAATCGGGCGCGAACTGCTCGACCAGATGGCCCATCTTGCCGTAGCCGACGATAGCCAGTTTGTGCACGTCAGGCATGCATGGTCCCATTCCGCTCGAACACGGCCGGATCGAGCTCCGCGAAAAATTCCTGGTGCAGCGCCCTCACGGCGCGGGCGAGATCGCTTTCGGCCACCACGAAGCTCAGGTTCAGCAACGAGGCGCCCTGTGAAATCATGCGGATGTTGATGCCGTTGAGGGCGTTGAAAACGCGCATGGCCACTCCGGGCGTATAGCGGATATTGTCGCCCACCAGGCAGACGATGACCTGGTCCGGTTCGATATCGGCTTCGGCAAAGTTGCGCAACTCGGCCAGGATTTCGTTAAGGCGGGCGGGATTGTCGATGGTGAGCGAGACGCTGACCTCGGAGGTGGCCACCATGTCCACCGCGGTTTCAAAGCGGTCGAAGACCTCGAACATGCGGTGCAGGAAGCCGTGGGCCATCAGCATGCGGGTGGAATGAATGTTCACCAGCGTGATCCTCCGCTTGCAGGCGATGGATTTCACCACGTTCCCGCAGGGCACGGTTTGCGCCACGATGCGCGTGCCCTCTACGTCCGGGCGGCGGGAATTCAAGATGAGTACCGGAATGTTCTTTTCGACGGCGGGCACAACCGTGGCGGGGTGCAGGACTTTGGCTCCGAAATAGGCCAGCTCAGCCGCTTCGGCGAAGGAGATGCTCTTGACGCGGTGGCCGCCGGCAAGGATCGTGGGGTCGGCGGT
>JAJYLS010000020.1:8514-31172 GCA_021787555.1 Acidobacteriota bacterium
TCACCACGCGGGGATCGGCGGTGAGCATGCCGTCCACGTCGGTCCAGATCTCGATCTCTTCCGCGCCGATGCCCGCGCCCACGATGGACGCGGTGAAATCGGACCCGCCGCGGCCAAGCGTGGTGGTGACGCCGTCTTCCGTGGAGCCGATGAAGCCGCCCATCACGACCACGCTGTCTTTCGCGAGCGGCGGAATGGCGGCGGCGAGGCGGGCGTAGGTTTCGGCGAAATTGGGAGCGGCGTGGGTGTGGCGGCGGTCGGTTACGATGACCTGGCGCGCGTCCACGTGCGCGGCTTCCATTCCGAAATGCCGGAAGGCGAGCGTGACGATGATGCTGGAGAGGCGCTCGCCGTAGCTGGAGATGGCATCGATCGAGCGCGGGGTCAACTCGCCGAGGACGGCGAGGCCTTTCACCAGCTCGGTGAGCTCCTGGAAATGCTCGTCGAGGGTGCGGTCCAATTCGGCGCGCTGATCGAGCGGCACGACGGGCCGCGCCTCGCGCGAATGGAAATCGCGGAGGTCATGGATCTGGCGGATGTATTCCTGGCGATTGCCGCGGATAGCGGACTGCGCGATGGCCAGCAGCTTGTTGGTGGTCTTGCCCATGGCGGAGACCACCACCACGGGACGGCGTGTTTCGCGCGCCTTGACGATGCCGGCGACGCGCTCGATGGCGGCCGCCGATTCCACCGACGTGCCGCCGAATTTCATGACGATCATCAGTCGAGCATTCCTTCCGAGTGCATCAGCTCGGCATTGAGCACGGCCGCGCCGGCGGCGCCGCGGATGGTGTTGTGGCTGAGCACCACGAACTTGTAATCGAGCACCGGGCAGGGGCGCAGGCGGCCGACAAAAGCGGCCATGCCGCGCTCGCGTTCGACGTCCTTGCGCGGCTGCGGGCGATTGGCCTCGGACAGATAAATAACCGGGTGCGGCGGCGCGCTGGGGAGCTTGCGCTCCTGCGGCACACTGGCGAAATTTTCGAAGGCGGCACGCAATTCGGCGTGCGCCGGTTTCGAAGAGAATTCCACGGAAACGGTTTCGGTGTGGCCGTCCACCACCTGCACGCGATTGCAGTGGGCGCTGACGCGGGCGGCGAGCGGCTCGATGTGATCGCCGCGGAATTCGCCGAGGATCTTCTGCGTCTCCTGCTCCATCTTTTCCTCTTCGCCGCCGATGTAAGGGATGACGTTGCCGGTGATGTCCATGGAAGCCACGCCGGGATAGCCGGCGCCGGAGATGGCCTGCATGGTGGTGACGATCACGCGGGTGATGCCGAACGGCTTCAGCGGGCCGAGCCCCATGGTGAGGCCGACCGTGGAGCAGTTGGGGTTGGTGACGATTTGCCCCTTCCAGCCGCGGGCGCGCTGCTGGCCGGGCACGAGCCTGAGATGATCGGGATTGATTTCAGGCACCAGCAGCGGCACGTCGCGGTCCATGCGGTGGTTCTTGGAATTGGAGACCACGACGTGGCCGGCCTGGGCGAAGGCGCGCTCGATTTCGGTGGCGACCGAAGCGTCCAACGCCGAGAAAACCAGGCGCGGGGCGTTGCCGGGCTTGCATTCCGCGACCGTGAGATCGGCGACCGTCTCCGGCAGGGCGCCGAAATGCCAGGTCATGGCGTCGCGGTACTTTTTTCCGGCGGAGCGATCGCTCGCCCCGAGCCACTTGAGATCGAACCAGGGGTGGCCCTGTAAGAACCGGATAAAATTCTGGCCCACCATGCCGGTGGCGCCGAGGATGCCTACTTCGATTCGCGTTTGCATAAATTGATGACCATTCGCCGGTAGATTTCGACGGCTTCGGAAAGCTGCTGTTTGGGGACGCGCTCTTCGAGCGTGTGGGCGACGTGAATGGAGCCGGGCCCGATGAGAAAGGGCTCGCCCCACTGGCCGCCGAACGCGGGAATATCCGTGGTGAACGCCACTACGGTGGTGTCGATGCCGTCTAGGGCGTTGAGGCGGAGCGCGGGAATTTCGATGACCTCGCGCAGTTCGGCGCGCCCGGCTACGGCGCGCACGAGCGCCTGCTTGGTTTCCGCGGAATCGCCGACCAACCGGATCATGATATCGGCGCGGGCCTCGTCGGCGACGACGTTGGGCGCGCGGCCGCCGGCGAGCGTGCCGATGTTGAGCGTGCTGGGGCCGAGCAGCGGGTCGGTGGGAAGCGGGATGCGGCGGATCTCGGCCAGGGCGTCGATTAATTTATGGATGGCGGAATCGCCGAGCTCCGGGTAAGCCGAATGCGCCATCTTTCCGCAGGCCACGAGCTCGTAGCGCAGCGCGCCCTTGGAGCCGAGAGCCAGCTTGTTTTCGGTGGGTTCGCCGTTGACGATATAGCGCGAGCCGCGCGGTTGCTGGGCCGCGCAATAGGCGCCGGCGCTGTTGCGCTCCTCACCGACCACGAACAGCAGGCCGAAGCCGCGGGTGCCGGCCTCGAGCAGCGCTTCGGCGGCCTTGATCATGCAGGCGATGATGCCCTTGGTATCGCAGGCGCCGCGGCCGCAGATGTGATCGCCCTCTTCGCGCGAGGCGAAAAACGGCGGGACGGTATCGATGTGGGTCGAGAGGGTTACCGTGAGGCGGTCGCCGAACTGTGCGAAGACGTTGAAGCGGCGCGGCTCGACCGCCATGCGCTCGATGCGGCCCCCGTAAAGCGTTGCCAGGCGCGCGAGGTAATCGTGAAGAAAATTACCGATGCGCTCTTCGTTGTTGGTGATGGATTCGATATCTATCAGCGCGCGCGTGAGCTCGAAAACTTCCATAGAAGCCAACTTGTAGGGGGAGGCGGGAGAAGACGCGGAAGGAGCCCCGCGTGCATTCCCGATAGCGCTCCACCCATTTGAGCAACAGGTGACAGTGGGCCGGTATTAGCCGGACCCCCCAACCGCAAGGCATTGCGTTTGCCGAACGGTTTCGGCGGAATTTTGCTCGGCCCCTTTCGCGCCGGCGTCCGAAACGCAATCGGAACCGCCTCCGGGCTACTGATGGCCGCCGCGCCTCTACCGCGAAAACTTCAGAATAGCGGAGCGGCCGAAGGCAAGTCAACTTCAGCGATGGCTGTTGGCGGTTGGCTCTCGGCTGCGGCGCGGGGCGAGCGGCGGGGGCGGACCGGGCGGCTTTGGCACGTAAAATCTGGTATTTTAAGAAGCATCACGGGGAAGACGAAAAGCGATGAAAAAGCTTAAGATTCCCAGCAATCTCACCATGCTGGCCTACCAGAGCATCAAAGAGTACATTCTGGAAGGGCGGCTGGACGAGGATTCACGGCTGACGGAAGAGTTTCTTTCCACACAGCTTGGCATCAGCAAGTCGCCGGTGCGCGAGGCGCTGAACCGGCTCGAGACGGAAGGGTTGATCCGTATCGAGCCGCGCAAGGGGGCCTACCTTCGCCGGCTTTCGCCGGAAGAGGTCACGGACCTGTACGGATTACGGGAGGCGCTGGAGACCTACGCCGTGCGGACGGCGAAGCTGACGCCCGCGCTCATCGCCGAATTGCACCAGAGTCTCAAGCGGCAGCGGGCCTATTTGAAAGCCAACGACAAGCCGCGCTACATCGAAGAGGACGTGCATTTCCATTCGGAACTGGCGCGGGCGACGAATAACCAGCACCTGTGTGGGATTCTGGAGAATATCCAGAACCAGATCTGGCTGTCGCGGCGGAAGACGTACGATCTTTCCAGTAGCACCGCGCCGGATTATCACGACTCCATCCTGACCTCGCTGGAACGTAAGGACCGCGTGCAGGCGGAAACCATCATGCGGGAGCACATCCAGACCGTGCGCCAGCGGCTCGTGGAATTCCTGGAAAGCCGGTCAGAGGCCCAGTTGGCGGGATAAGGAAGCCGCCAGCTCTCAGCTCTCGGCTTGGGGTGGCGCCCTGCGCGCCCGTACAGAAAGCACACTACATAAAGCACTTGACTCCGAGGGAGCGATGGACATATATTAGGCCCAAACTGATGTATGATATCGCGCTCTCGCCGGCCTGCGCTTGGCCGAGTGGGGAGCCGGTGGAAAAGAAGAGGTTAGAGGCTAGATGCGCAGCTTCAGGTTGCTTCTGGCAGGTCTGTGCGCGGCCATGCTCTTGCCCGCGCAAAACGTATCGAGCACAGTCAAAGGCACGGTTCACGATCAGAGTGGAGCCGCGATTCCGAACGCGCAGTGCGTGCTCACCAATGGCGCCACGGGGTTGAAAACCACCGTGGCGACGGGGAACGACGGCGGGTTCGTGTTCCTCGACGTGCAGGCGGGAACTTATCGGCTGAGGGTGCAGGCAGCCGGGTTCAAGGCTTTCGACCTCAGCGGAATCGTGGTGACGTCGAGCGAATTCCACCCGCTGAACGACATCGTGCTGACGGTGGGGCGGACCACCGAATCGGTGACGGTTTCGGAGAAGGCGCCGCCGGTGCAAACTTCGAGCGGCGAGCGCTCTGACACGGTTACCGGCACGCAGCTCAGTGACATCGCGGTCAAGGGGCGCGACTTCATCTCTTATATGGACACGCTGCCGGGCGTAATCGATACCAGCGCGCTGAGCCGCGACGCGCCGGGGCGGAACGCCATGGGCGGGCTGCACATCAACGGCAGCCGCGATACCGCCACCTTGATGATGATCGATGGCACGCCGAGCATGGATGCGGGCAACAGTTCCAATCCCGAGGAATCCACCATGGATTCCATCGCCGAGGTGAAGGTGCTGACGAACGCCTACCAGGCGGAATACGGGCGCAACGGCGGCGGGACGGTCTCGGTGATCACGAAATCGGGCGGCGAGCAGTTTCACGGCTCGGCGTACGAGTATTACCGCAACGAGGAGTTGAACGCCAACGGCTTCTTCAACAATGCGACGGGGACGGCGCGGCAGCCGTATCGCTACCGGATCACCGGCTACTCGCTGGGCGGTCCGCTGCTCATCCCCAAACTGCCGCAGGTGCGGCACAAGCTATATTTCTTTTTCAACCAGGAACTGCTGGGGTCCAAGGTGCTGTTCCCGCAAAAGCTGGTGAACACGCCCACGGAGATGGAGCGGGCAGGGAATTTCTCGCAGAGCCGGACGGTGAACGGCTCGTTGATTACGATCAACGATCCCAGCACGGGGAAGCCGTTCCCCGGCAACGTGATTCCGCTTTCGCGGATCAGCCCGTTGGGGCAGGCCATGCTGAATTTCTACCCGCTGCCGAATTACGTCGATGGGCGGCCTGGCTATCTCTACGAGGATAACTATAAAGCAAACTTCAGCGGGTCGTGGCCGCGGAACCAGGAAGTGGGACGGGTGGATTACAACCTGTCTTCCAAGACGCAGGTCTATTTCCGCATCATGAACGACACCAGCTCGGAGATTTCGCCCTGGGGAGCCTGGGTGAACGGAAACGTGAATTACGATCTGACGCCCGTGGATTGGGAACGCCCCGCGCACATGTACACGGGCCATCTGACGGAGACGATTTCGCCGACCATGGTGGATGAGGTCATGTTTGCCAAGGATTACAACCTGGTGGCCATCTCGCCGGTGAATTCCAGCGTGCTCCAGCGCTCGAAGATGGGCAACCCGCCGCAGTTATATCCGGATAACGCCGTTTCGGAGAACTGGCTGCCGGGCGTGGCGTTCGGCGGAACCCCGGTGAACACCATCAACAGCTCGCTTGCGAACCAGTTGCCGGAATCGCTGCCGGACGACGGATATATCTTCACGAATAACTTGAGCAAGGTTTGGGGGAAGCACCAGATCAAAGCGGGCATTTACCTGGAGCGCAACCGCAAGATCCAGCCCGCCGGCGTGCCTTTCCGGGGAAATTTCAATTTCGGCGTAGACGCCAACAACCCGAACAACGCGGGGGATGGTTTCGCCAACGCACTGCTGGGAAATTTCGACACCTATCAGGAAGCGACTAACTGGCCGATCGGCAATTATGTCTTTTGGAACGCTGAATGGTTTCTTCAGGATAACTGGCATATTACCCCCAGACTTACCCTGGACTACGGCATCCGCTTCTACCACTTGCCGCCGACCTACGATCGGGACCACTTCGTGGCGGCGATGAATCCGGGCATGTACGACCCGGCGCAGGCGCCGGTGCTCTATCGGCCGGCCATGAACGGGGGAAAGCGGGTGGCGCAGGATCCCCTGTCGGGAGCGTTCGCGCCGCAATCCTACATCGGGCTGTTCGTGCCGGGAGTCGGGAATCCCGCGGACGGCTCGTTCGTGGGCGGTGTGAATGGCCCCAATGGGCTGATTACGCAGCCGTTCCTGGCGTACGGCCCGCGCTTCGGCTTCGCCTACGATCTGTTCGGCAACGGCAGGACGGCCATCCGCGGCGGCTTCGGCATGTTCAGCGACCGGGTGCAGGGCAACGAGATCTACAACACGTCGGCCAACCCGCCGGTGACTTACACGCCGACGCAATACTACGGAAACCTGGGCAGCTTCACGCAAAGCACCGGGCTGATAGGCCCCGGGAACATCACCCAATGGGTCGGGCAGCAGCCGTTGCCGGAGATCATGAATTTCAACCTGGGTGTGCAGCACCAGATCGGGTCGTGGGTGGCGGATATAGCGTATTCCGGAATGCTGTCGCGCCACTTACTCATGACTTACAACATGAACCCCATTCCGTTGTACGGCCGCTTCAATCCGGCCAATGCGGACCCGACGAAGCCGGGCGTACCGCTGACGGATAATTTCCTGCGGCCGTATACCGGGTACGGGAACATCACCGACGAAATGTTCGGGGCGAGCAGCAACTACAATTCCTTGCAGGCTTCCATCGAGCGGCGGCTGACCGCGGGGTTGCAGGTAAGCGCGTCGTACACATTTTCGAAGGTGCTGGGCGTGGCCAGCGCCGACGGCACCGGCGTCAGCTCGTACTTCCCGGACCGGCAGTGGAATTACGGGCCGCTGAGCTACGACCGGACGCAGAGCTTCGTCGTCAGCTACGTGTACATGGTGCCCAACATCGGCAAGCGGATGCAATTTAAGCCCGCGAGTTGGGTGCTGGACAACTGGGAGGTGAGCGGAATCACGACCTTCATGTCGGGTGCGCCGATCACGCCGGGCTACTCCACACAGCCGAGCACGGACATCAGCGGCTCCTCGGACGCCGCACGGCTTCAGGTGGTGGGGAATCCGCACTCCGGCTCGACCAACTTCTACCAGGAGTTCAATACCGCGGCGTTCGCGCTGCCGGCGAAGGGGACAATGGGGAACATGGGGACGGGCGTTTTCTATGGCCCCGGGATGAACAACTGGGACCTCTCGGTGACCAAGCGGTTCCCCATCTTTTCCGAGTCGCGCGTGCTCTCCTTCCGCGGCGAATTCTACAACGCCTTCAATCACACGCAGTTTTCGGGTTGGAACAGCAGCTTTATCTTCAACCCGGCGGGGCAACAGATCAGCCGGACGGTGGGGCAGGCCAACGCCGCATTCCCCGCGCGGGAGATCGAGCTTTCGGCGAGGTTCGTGTTCTGAACAGAGCGTCGTAAGTACTTGCGCATCCGCTCCCTGACGGTCGCGGCTCCGAATTGGTGTGCGCGGAGCCGCGAGCGTCAGCGAGCGGTGGTGGGCGCAGAGGATTCCGTCGGGTTTAAGAACCTCCAGCTATCTTTCGGCCACCTACGCGGTTAACAGCGTTTGGCGGTGTGTGGGGCACCGCCGCATCAGTGAAAAATCGTATTGACCGAATGGTAAAGCGGCAATACTATAAGTGCGCAGGGTGATATCTGATATGCCGTCGGGGAGCGGTTCTTTCTGCGCCCGGACGGCGTCCGAAAGGGGTTTGTCCACATGCGCGTTATCCGTCTGTTCTTTGCGGGGATTCTTGCGGCCATGCTCTTGCCTGCGCAAAACGTATCGAGCACGGTCAAGGGGACGGTTCACGATCAAAGCGGCGCCGCGATTCCAGGTGCGCGGTGTGTGCTCACCAATACCGCTACCGGCCTGAAAAGCACGGTGGATACCGCGGCCGACGGCTCGTTTATCTTCCTCGACGTGCTGGCGGGGACGTACCAGTTGTCGGTGGAGGCGCCGGGCTTCAAAGTGTACGAGCTGCGCGGCATCGTGGTGACCTCGAGCGAATTCCACCCGCTCAAGGACATCGTGCTCGCGGTCGGGCAAACCACGGAGTCGATTACGGTGGCGGAGAAAGCGCCGCCGGTGCAGACCTCCAGCGGCGAGCGCTCGGACACCGTCACCGGCACACAACTCAGCGACATCGCGGTCAAGGGGCGGGACTTTCTGTCCTACATGCAGACGCTGCCAGGTGTCATCGATACCAGCGCGCTGAGCCGCGACGCGCCGGGGCGAAATACCATGGGCTCGCTGCACATCAACGGCTCGCGGCCCACCGAGGCGCTCATGATGATCGATGGCACGCCGAGCATGGATGCCGGCAACAGCAGCAACCCGGAGCAGTCCACCATGGACTCCATCGCCGAGGTGAAGGTGCTGACCAGCGCCTACCAGGCCGAATACGGGCGCAACGGCGGCGGGCTGGTTTCGGTGATCACGAAGTCCGGCAGCGAGCAGTTTCACGGCTCGGCCTACGAGTATTACCGCAACGAGGAACTGAACGCCAACGGCTTCTTCAATAACGCCAAGGGGATTGCGCGGCAGCCTTACCGCTACCGCATCACCGGCTATAGCCTGGGCGGTCCGCTGCTGATTCCCAAAGTGCCGCAGATCCGGCACAAGCTGTACTTCTTCTTTGCCAATGAGCTGCTGGGGTCTAAGATCGTCTTCGCGCCCAAAACCGTGAATACGCCTACGGCGCTCGAGCGCCAGGGCGATTTCTCGCAAAGCCACAACACCAACGGCACCATCATCACGGTCAAGGACCCGCTCACGGGGAAGCCTTTTCCAGGCAATCAGGTTCCGCTTTCCCGGATCAATCCGCTGGGCCGGTCCATTCTGAACTTTTATCCGCTGCCGAATTACGTCGATCCCCGGCCCGCTTATCTCTATTCGGACAACTATCTGTCAACTTTCAGCGGATCGTGGCCGCGGAACCAGGAAGTGGGGCGCGTGGATTATAACCTGTCCTCCAAGACGCAGCTCTTTGTCCGCATCATGAACGACACCAGCTCGGAAATTTCGCCGTGGGGAGCTTGGGTGAATGGGAGCGTGAATTACGACCTGACGCCCGTCGATTGGGAGCGGCCGGCACACATGTACACGGGCCACCTGACGCAGACGATTTCGCCGACCCTGGTGGACGAGGTGATGTTCGCGAAGGATTATAACCTGGTGGCCATCTCGCCGGTCGATGCCAGCGTGCTCCAGCGCTCGAAGATGGGCAATCCGCCGCAGCTATTCGTGAACGGTATCGCCTCGGAAAACTGGATTCCGAGCATTGCGTTCGGGGGCACACCGGTCAACCCGATCAACTCCTCGCTGGCCAACTCGCTGCCCGAAGCGCTGCCGGACGACGGATACATTTTCACGAACAACATCAGCAAGGTATGGGGCAAGCACCAGATCAAGGCGGGCATCTACCTGGAGCGCAACCGCAAGATCCAGCCGGCCGGCGTGCCTTATCGCGGCGCTTACAATTTCGGAGTGAATGCGAACAATCCGATTAACTCGGGCGACGGATTCGCCAACACGTTGTTGGGAAACTTCGATACTTATCAGGAAGCCAATAACTGGCCGATCGGAAATTACGTGTTTTGGAACGCGGAGTGGTTTATCCAGGATAACTGGCACGTCAGCAGCCGCTTGACGCTGGATTACGGGCTCCGGTTCTACCACCTGCCGCCGACCATTGACCGGGACCACTTTGTGGCGGCCATGAATCCGGGCCTGTACAATCCTGCCCAGGCGCCGTTGCTCTATCAGCCGGCCATGAACGGAGGGAAGCGGGTGGCGCAGGATCCGTTGAGCGGAGCGTTCGCGCCGGCTTCGTACATCGGGCTGTTCGTGCCGGGGGTGGGCAATCCGGCGAACGGGTCGTTTGTGGGCGGTGTGAACGGCCCCGGCGGGTTGATCACGCAGCCGTTCCTGGCGTACGGCCCGCGTTTCGGCTTCGCCTACGATCTATTCGGCAACGGCAGGACGGCCATCCGCGGCGGCTTCGGCATGTTCAGCGACCGCGTGCAGGGCAACGAAATCTACAACACGTCGGCCAACCCGCCGGTGACTTACACGCCCACGCAGTTCTACGGCAACGTGAATAATTTCACGCAGAGCACGGGGGTGCTCGGTCCGGGAAATCTCACGGAGTGGTACGGAAACCAGCCTCTGCCCGAGATCATGAATTTCAACCTGGGCGTGCAGCACCAGATCGGCTCCTGGGTGGCGGACGTGTCGTACGTGGGAATGCTTTCCCGCCATCTCCTGCTGGACCAGAACATCAACGCGATCCCGTTGTACGGGCGCTTCAATCCGGCCAATTTCGATCCCACCACCAACGGCAAGCCGCTCGCGGATAACTTCCTGCGCCCATATATGGGCTACGGCAACATCACCGCGGAGCAGTTTGCCGCGACCGCGAATTTCAACTCGCTCCAGGCTTCCATCACGCGCCGTCTGGCCTCCGGGCTGATGGCCAGCGCGGCGTATACGTATTCGAAAGCTCTGGGTGTGGCCAGCGGCGACGGCACGACGATGAGCCCCTACCTGCCGTGGCGCGAGCGGAATTACGGGCCCCTGAATTACGACCGCACGCAGACCCTGGTATTCAGCTACGTCTACCAGGTTCCCGCCTTCGGCAAGCGCATGGGGTGGAAGCCGGCAAGCTGGATCTTCGATAACTGGGAAGTCAGCGGCATCACCACTTTCCAGACGGGCGCGCCGTTCACGCCGGGCTTCTCGACGCAGCCCAACGTCGATATCAGCGGGTCCACCGAAGCCGCCCGCATCGACGTGGTGGGCAATCCGAAGCTGTCCAGCGGCAAGAACTTCTACAACGAGTTCAACACCGCCGCCTTCGTCGAGCCGGCGCTACAGACGCTGGGCAATGCGGGGGTGGACGTCCTGTACGGTCCCGGAACCAACAACTGGGACCTTTCGGTGACCAAGCGGTTCCATATCTTCTCCGAGTCGCGCGTGCTTTCCTTCCGCGGCGAATTCTACAACGCGTTCAACCACACGCAATTCTCCTCCTGGAACAGCGGCTACCAGTTCAACTTGGCGGGGCAGCAGATCAATCCGGCGGTGGGCGAGGCCAACGGCGCGCGCCCGCCCCGGGAGATCCAGATTTCCGCGCGGTTCGATTTCTAGAATTCAGCGCCGGCAGACACATCCGGCACACCCGCACTTGACTGCGGGCGTGCCGGATGTTAGATATTACGTATTAGTCCGAGCATCAGTTCAGGAGAAATCAATGACAACGCATTTCATAGTGCATGACGAAGGCGACTCCGTGGGAGTCGTGGTGGTGGAAGGAGTGAAAGCGGGAGATGCGCTGAACGGCTGGATCATGGATCAGGACAAGACGATCACGTTTAAAGCCGCCAGCGATATTCCGATCGGCCACAAGCTCGCCATCAAGCCTCTCAAGAAAGACGATACGGTGATCAAGTACGGCGTGGATATCGGCCGGACGGTGGCGGCGATCAAGCCTGGCGAGCACGTTCACGTGCACAATCTGAAGACCAAGCGGTGGTAGGCGGAGGAGAAAAGCAGATATGGATCTGAGCAAAGCGACATTTTGGGGTTACCGGCGGGAAAACGGGCGCGTGGGCACGCGCAATCATGTACTCATCCTGCCGGTGGACGATCTTTCGAACGCGGCGGCGGAAGCCGTTGCCAATAACGTCAAGGGCACCATGGCGATTCCGCACCCGTACGGCCGGCTGCAATTTGGGGCGGACCTGGACCTGCATTTCGACACGCTGATCGGCACGGGAGCGAATCCCAACGTGGCCGCGGTCATCGTGATCTGCATCGAGGAAGGCTGGGCCAAGAAAGTGGCCGACGGCATCGCCAAAACCGGCAAGCCCGTGTGCGCCTACGGCATCGAACTGCACGGCGACCACGACACCATCATGCGCGCCTCCAGGCAGGCCAAGGAATTCGTGCACATGGCTTCGGAGAAGAAGCGCGAAGAGTGCCCCATCAAGGACCTCTGGGTTTCCTGCAAGTGCGGCGAATCCGACACCACTTCGGGACTGGCCAGCAATCCGACCGTGGGCAACGCCTACGACAAGCTGTACCAGCAAGGCGTGACGCTGGTGTTCGGCGAGACCACCGAGATCACCGGCGGCGAGCAGCTCGTAGTGAAGCGCTGCCGCACGCCGAAAATCGGCGAACAGTTCATGGCCATGTTCAACCGCTACCAGGACATCGTCAACGCGCACAAGACCAACGATCTTTCGGAATCGCAGCCGACCAAGGGCAACATCGCCGGCGGATTGACCACCATCGAAGAGAAGGCGCTGGGCAATCTCCAGAAGATCGGCAAAAAGTGCGTCGTGGACGGCGTGCTGGACAAGGCCGAAGTGCCCAAGGGACCGGGACTCTGGTTCATGGATTCCTCATCGGCCGCGGCGGAGATGGTCACCTTGGTGGCCGCGGCGGGATTCGTGGTGCACTTTTTCCCGACGGGCCAGGGCAACATCATCGGCAACCCGATTCTGCCGGTGATCAAGCTCAGCGCCAATCCGCGCACCGTGCGGACCATGAAGGAGCACATCGACGTGGACGTTTCCGGGTTGTTGCGGCGTGAGATCAACCTCGATCAGGCCGGAGACATGCTGCTCGATATGATGTTCCGCACCGCCAACGGCCGGCTCACCAGCCAGGAAGTCCTGGGCCACCGCGAGTTCGTCCTGACGCGGCTGTACGAGAGCGCGTAGAAACCTTTCCACCACAGAGACACGGAGACAAGGAGAAGATCTCTGAAGTGTTCTCCGTGTCTCTGTGTCTCCGTGGTGAATTCGGGTCTTACTGCCCCGTGATCGTTACGGTCGCCGTGACCGAGCCTGCCTGAATCTGGAAGACGTTGTCGCCAGGGGTCGCGCCGAGGCGCACGGTCGTGGACCAGGCGCCCGGAACAACGATGTCGATCGAGTCGACGCTCATTACGCGCCCGCCGCCGGAGATGGCCGTAACCACGGGTTGCACGGAGTTCACCACCAATCCCGAACTATCTGTAATGCGGAAATCCACGGCTTGGCTTTGGCGCGAGCCGGCGGGCAGAGGACCGTTGTCCCCGGCGTTGTACAGGACCGTGATAGCCTGCGGCCGGCCTGACGGCACCGCGTACCAGTAGGGAATGCGCGCGGTGACGCCCGAGTGCGACCCCTCGATGTCGATGTAGCCTTCGTAGTCGCCGGGAGCGAGGCCGTCGGTGGGGAATTGCACGGAAATCGACACCGAGGCGCCGGTGTCCAACTGGACGGAAGCGTAGGGCAACTGCGGCGCGGGCGCGCCGTTCGTTGGCACGACGGAAATCTGGAAGGTGTCCGGAGCTACGTCCACGTTCCAGAGCGTGAGCGTCTGCGAGGCGCTGCCATTGAAGCTGAGCGAAACCGGCGCGACGGCCGCGGTGGCATTCACCGCGGCCAGCACGTCCAGCAGCCCGGCGCCGCCCTGCTGCACGGTGGCCGGGACGCCGGGGCCGGACGAAGCCGGATCCGCGGAATTGATCAACAGCGAGCGGTACTGCGCGGCGGTGAGCCCGGGCCGGGCAGCTTTCACCAGCGCCGCGGCGCCCGCCACCAGCGGCGCGGAAAAGCTGGTGCCCTGCTCGACGCCGTAGCCATCGGGGCTGTAAAGCTCGCCCTGCGGATCGAGTTTCTGGGTGGCCGTGTACATGTTCTCGCCGACCGCCAGAAGGTCGGGTTTAACCGCGAGATCCACCGTCGGGCCTTGGGCGGAAAAACCGGCAATGGTGGCCGGGTCGGTGTAGAAGGGGCTGAGGGTGAATTGCAGGGTGGCCTGCCCGCCGGCCTGGGATTTGAGCGAGAGGCCATCGGAATTGCTCACGAACTCCGCGGGCAGGGTGGCGGCGCCTACTCCCATGAGAACGAGGTCCTCCTGCACGTTGTCGTATACGATGGCGCCCACCGCCCCGGCGGCCTGCGCGTTGTCGAGCTTGCTCTCGAAGGTGCAGTTGCCGCGGAAGATCAGGGCGATGGCATTGGCCAGGGAATTGCGCGGCAGGGCGGAGCAGGCCAGACCGGATTGGTCGAGCGTGGAAACGTCCATCAGCGTCGCCGCGATGGGGGTGGCGGAATTCGCACCGGATCCGGGCTGCGCCATGACCGCGCCCCCGGCGGGCGCCAGTACGCTGGCGGCGAAGAGGCGGTCGTTGTTGGATGCGCCGACGGCGATCACATCGGGCGCATCGCCCGGCGAGGCGACGGTCATGGGATTGGGACCGTTGTTGCCGGCGGCGGCCACCACGATGACGCCCAGCGCGGCGGCGTTTTCCAGCGCCTGCGCTTCGAGATCGTCGGCCAGACGCGGGGATTCGTCGCCGCCCAGGCTGAGGTTGATGATGTCCATGCCGTCCACCACCGCATCGTCGATGGCTTGGAGAATGGCGTCCTCGGAGGCGTTGTCATTTACGCCGGGCGAGCCGAAAACTTTGTAGCTGCCGATGTAGGCCTCGGGTGCCACGCCGCTGATCGTGGCCAGCGGACCGGTATTCAAAATGCCGGCGGCCGCCATAGCCGTGGCGGTGCCGTGGCCCACATGGTCGGCGGCCGAAGGATCGGGATCGGGGTTGACGAAATAGGACGCGTAGCTGCGCGCCACGATCACCTTGTTATTGGTATAGGCAAGGTCGGCGGGCGTGTCGGCCACGGGAAAACCCGAGGGCGCGGTGAAGCCGGCGTCGACGAAACCGGGATGGCCGATATCGACGCCGGTATCGATGAAACCGATTTTGATGCCCGCACCGGCATTGGCCGGGCCGACCTGCGTCCACGCATCGGGGACCCGGTGGAGCGGCAGGGCATGGTCGAGCAGCAGGTGAAACGTGCGGACGGGATAAACCCTGCGCACGCCGGGAATCGAGGCGAGCTGCGCGGCCTGGGCGTCGGGGATGCGCACCAGCAGGGCGTTCTCGACATTCTCGACCGCTCCGGCCACAGTGCCCCCGCGCCGCTGGATTTCCCTGCGTGCCGAGGATTGCTCGGCACGGATCAGCGCCCGCTGGCGGCTTGCGGCAGTGCCGCGAATCAGCGCGCGGACCGGGCCGTGAACCGGGGAGCGCGCTACGTGCACGGCAACGGGTTCATTCGTAAGTTCCACAATATAGCGATTGGGAACCGTGTTGGCCGCAAAGAGCCACGAGGCGCAAATCAGAAAAGCACAGAAGGGCTTCATCGGACCTGATGCCTTGGACGTTCTGTAGAGCACGCGAAGTTACAGCTTACCAAAGTGTACCAGGTGAAACAGCCATTGTTCCTGCGTTTGCAATAACTTGAGCGCGTCATCCAGGGTTACCAACTGGAACCGCAGCTCATCGCGCGGGCGGAGCTGGCCGAGTTTCCAGAAGTCGGCCGAAATGACGTTGGCGGGCTTGGGATAGCCGCCGGTGGTCTGGTGCTCCACGAACAGGATGATGGGCTGGCCATCGGGCGGGATTTGCACGGCTCCCAAGGCGACGCCTTCGGTGAGCATGCCGCCGGGCGGGCTGGGAATGGCCGGTCCGCGCAGGCGCAGCCCCATGCGGTTGGATTGCTCCGCGACGGTGTAGGCGCCGCCGTAGAGTTCGCCCGAGAAGCGGCCGGCCTGGGGGCCTTCCGTGACGCGCAGGAGGCCGTCGCGCGGGAGATCGGGTGCGGCGCCCCCCTCGCCGATGAGGGGTGCGGCCCTGAGGGCACCCCGCACGGCGGCATCGCCGATCAGAAGCACGTCGCCGGTGCGTAGCGGCCGGCCGCCGATGCCGGTCATGACGTGGACCGAGGCGCTGCCCATCACCCTGTCCACGGCGATGCCGCCGCGCACCGCCAGATAGCAGCGCGCACCGGAGCGCGTGGGGCCGCAGCGGAGGACGGCTCCGGCGGGCAGGTCGAGCGCGGTCCAGAGGGGCACGCCGGCGCCGAAATCCGAGCCGGCCAGCGCGATCGTGGTGGCCGATTCGAACTCGAAGGCGCCGCCCACCAGCGTCATTTCGAGCGCCGCCGCGTTCTCGGCATTGCCCACCAGGAGGTTGGCCGCGCGCAGCGCCAGCGGATCGGCCGCGCCCGAAGCCGACACGCCGAAGTGCGCCCAGCCGAAGCGCCCGAGGTCCTGCACGGTGGTTTGCAGGCCGGCGGAGAGAACGCGGATGCGATTCAATTGGGGCGGGCCTCCTGGCCTGCCGGCACAAACCGCACGCGGTCGTCCATGCGCAGCAGGGCGGGCGGCTCGGCTCGCGGATCGAAGAGACGCAACTCCGTGCGCCCGATGATGCGCCAGCCGCCCGGCGAGGCCAGCGGATAGATGCCCGCCTGGCTGCCCCCGATGGCCACGCTGCCTTCGGCAACGTGCGCGCGCGGCGCCGGCAGGCGCGGCATGGCAAGTTCCGCCGGAAGCCCGCCGAGATAAGGAAAGCAGGTGGCGAAGCCCACGAAGTAGACCACGTAATCGGCCGCGCAAAAGCGCTCGACAACCCCTCCCGGCGAGAGCCCCGCGTGGCGCGCCACGTCTTCGAGGTCCGGTCCGCATTCGCCGCCGTAGCGGACGGGAATTTCCACGACGCGCGGCGGAACGGCGTCTGGTTCGAGCGGACCTTCGCTGCGCTCGCGGACCAGCGCTTCGATTTCGGCGTGGGTGCGGAGGCGGGGCTCGAAATCCACCAGGACGGAAGTGAAGGCGGGATGGAGATTCAGGATGCCGCGAATTCCTGCAAGAGCACGGGTGAGGCGGGTCACTTGGGCGTGGGCTTCGAGCGATATTTCCTCGCCGAAGGAAATGAGGAGCGAACGGTCGCTCGCCGGGCGGATGATCACGTCACCGCGATCTTACCACCCCGGCGCTGGCTCGCTACGCGCCTACCCGAGTCTCCGCCGGGGCGCGCAGCACTTCCCGGACCTTCGCTTGCAACTCTTCGGCCGTGAACGGCTTGGCCAGCAGCGCATGGCCTTTCTCCACGACGTAAGACTGCACCACGTGGGTGTTGTCGTACCCCGAAATGTAAAGCACTTTGAGGCCGGGCTGGAGCTCGGCAAGCTTGTCGGCGAGCATCGGGCCGCTCATGCCGGGAGCGACCACATCGGTGATCAGCATTTCGATGTTTCCGTGCTGATGGCTGTAAAGCGTCAGGGCGTGCTCACCGCTGTCGGCTGTAATTACTGGGTATCCGAGCTGGCTTACCATGGCACTGACCAGCTTACGAATTTCCGGCTCGTCGTCTACCACGAGGATAGTCTTCTTATTATCTTGATTAGCCATGCCATCCTGATTCTAGCCGCGGGAAGCCCCGGCGGCAACCGGAGGCGCGGCTTCAGTGTGCTTCTTCACACTGTAAATTACGCCGGCGAGGAGCAACCCGAACGCGCTCAATGCGGCGCCCCAGTACACCGAGCGTGGCATGTATCGGAACTCGATGCGGTGCGGCCCGGCGGGAACGGGAACGGCGCGCAGCACATTCTTGAGTTCGCGAATCGGCACGAGGCGGCCATCCACCCGGGCGCGCCAGCCGGGGAACCAGGGGTCGCCCGTCACCAGCAGACCCGGGCACCCGAAATCGGCATCCACGATGAAAACGTCCGGAAGGCGGCTCACGATGCGCAAGCTGTCCGCCGCGGCGCAGGGCGAGGAGTGCTCGGCCCACAGCGGCTGGCCGATTTGGGGATCGCGGTAAACGTTCAGGCCGCTGCGCGAGTGAAACACCGCGATTTCTGCGGCATTGGCGGGCCGGGGAGCGATGCGGTACTCGATGCCGAACAGCTTGCGATAGTCCGGCAGCCCCATGGCGCGGGCGGTATTGGTGGCCATGGACGCCAGGTAGCCGTTGAACTGCTCGATGCCGAACCAGTCGCCGAAGTTGTAAGGGACGGCGGCTTCGTCGGTTTCCACGCGAAACCAGCCGGGCTGGCGGCGCAGGAAATCGGCGATATCGGTCTGCTCGCGCATCGTCTTCAGGTAGGAACCCGGGCGGTCGCGGAGTTGGAAGGGCCGCGGGTCGGCAAGACCTTCGATGAGCACCAGTGCGACCGCCGCTGCGGCCAGGCCCCGCGGCAAATAAAGCGCCGCGGCCAGCCCCAGGGCGGCGCCGGCCACGATGGCGGCGGGCGTGTGCGCGCCATACGCGGCGAAGACCACGGCGGCGAAGAAGGCCAGCAGCCACGCCGCGATTCTGGGGCGGCGGCTGGAACGCCACGCGTCAATCCCGAGTGCCGCCAGCGCGGCGATGCCAAGCTGGCAGAGCACGATGGCCATGGCGGGATAGCGCGCCTTATCCACCATGGGGATGAATTCGTAGGCCAGACGCTGCACCGGCGTGGCGCTGCCGAGCGCCAGCAGCAGCCCGCCGAGCGAGAACGCGCCCAGCAGGCGGACCTGGCGCTTGCGCCAGCCGAGCGCCAGCCCGATCAACGCCAGCGCCACCCCGGTGATGCCCACGAACCCATCGAAATAATGCGCCAACCCGGGCAGCACCAGGCCGGGAATGGCTCCAAGGCCTATGGAGTACTGGACATGGATGCTATACGGAATTTTGTCGCCCCATTGCTGCGGCGTCGCTGCGCCCGACCAGCGCAGCGCCCGCCGGCCGTATTCCAGTGCGGGAAGCATCTGAAGCGCGCTCACCAGCAGGCAGATGGCCCCGAAAGTGGCCGCGGCGAGCCAGATTTCACGCCGGAGCCAGCGGCGTGCGATCAGCCACACCCACAACCCGCCGAACACCACCCCAGTGTAAATCGGGATATTATGATGCCCGCTGAGCAATGCCGCGCCCATCGCCGCGCCGGCCAGCGCGGCGTTGGCCACCCGGCGAATCCCGCGCCAGACGCGCGCGAAAAACAGAAGGATCACCGGCAGCCAGACCGCGCTCATGAGGAATTGCGGCGTATCCGTGTGGGCCACAAATCCGGTGTAGGCAAAGATGCACGCGCCCGCAAGCGAAGCTCCCATCGAAGCGCCAAGATCGCGGCACAGCCAGAAACAGAACGCCGCCACGACCCAATGGATCAGCACCCAATACCAGTGCAGCGTCGAAAGCGGAATGTGGCCCTCGCGCAAAGGCATGGCGAACAGCACCCAGTTGAGCGGATTGGCGAGCCCCGGCTGCACCTGCCCGATCAGCGTCTGCCCGAACCGCTCGTAGGGATCCCACAGCGGCAGGCGGCCGGCGTGCAACTCGCGCGCTTCGAAATCGAGCCACGGAAGGACCTGAAGCCCCGCGTCCGGATTCTCGAGGAAGGTGTACCGGTTCGATAGCGTGAGCTGCCAGAATACTCCGGCGGTCAGCGCAAACAACAATACCAGCGCCGCGGCGTTGCGCTTCATTCAGTCCAGTTTCGCCGGTGCGAGGCGCGGCGCCAGCACATGCACCAGCGCGAGCGCCAGCAGATAGGCGAGCCCGCAGAACAGAAACAGCGGAAGATAAGAGTGGGTCAGGCTGACCACTTCCCCCGCGGCCAACTGGAACAGGGAATTGCCCACCGCGCCGAGCATGCCGCCGAAACCCACCACGCTCGCGACTGCGGCTTTGGGGAACATGTCGGAGGTGAGCGTGAACAGGTTGGCGGACCAGCCCTGGTGCGCGGCCATCGCCAAACCCACCAGCGCGACCACCATCCACAGGCTGTGCGAATAGGGCGCGTAGAGCACCGGCAGAACGGCCACGGCGCAAATCAGCAGCGTGGTCTTGCGCGCGAAGTTGAGGCTGCGGCCGGTCTTGAGCATCACGCCGGAAAGCCACCCGCCGGCCACGCTGCCCACCGTGGAAATGAGATACACGGTGATGATGGGCAGGCGGTTTTCCGCCATATCCAGATGGAAGGTTTCCTGGAGGTAACGCGGCAGCCAGAAAAGATAGAACCACCACGGCGGATCGCTGAAGAATTTTCCTAAGGCGAAGGCCCAGGTTTCGCGCATGGGGATGATGCGCAGCCAGGGCACCGAATTGATGCGCTCGGGCGGATCGCTCTTAATGAAGGCGAGTTCCGCGGGCGAAACGCGCGCGTGCGCTTCGGGCTTGTTATAGAGCAGGAGCCAAGCGGCCAGCCATACGAACCCCAGCGCGCCGCAGGCGATGAAGGCGCCGCGCCAGCCGAGGGCAAACGCCAGGAAGGGCACGACGATGGGCACCACGATCGCGCCGATGTTGGCGCCCGAGTTGAAATACCCGGTAGCCAGGGCGCGCTGCGACTTGGGGAACCACTCGGCCACGGTCTTGATGCAGGCCGGAAAGTTGGCGGCTTCGCCCAGCCCGAGGAAGAACATGGCGAAGCCAAAGGCCAAGGTCGAACTCACCATTCCCGGCGACATGGCGGCCAGGCTCCAGATCACCATGGCGATGGCGAAGCCCTTGCGCGTGCCGAGGCGGTCGGTCAGGCGGCCCGCGCTCACCAGGCCGATGGCATAGGCCAGCGAGAACGCCGAGGTCATGTAGCTGTACTGGCGGCTGTTGAACCCGATGATGCCCTCGAGTGTCTTTTCGAGGTAGGCCAGGACGCCGCGATCCACGTAAGCGATCACGGTGGCAAGGAAAAGCAGGCCGCAGATCATCCAGCGGAAGCTGGAACGAGCTGGCTTGCTGGTGACGGCGCTAGTCATGCGGATACCTGATTATAGTCTGTGGCGACGCCGAAAGCCGGTGTAATGCGGTTGGAGCCGCTCGCATGGTGACAGACGAAGACAAGAGCTGGATCGCGGAGTAACTGGAAGGCATGGAGTTGCGGTTGATCTCCGAACTCCGTACCGGCGTCCCCGCGCTGTACCATAGAAAGCGTGATGTCGTTCCGCGTCGTTGTCTTATCTTCCGCCCTGCTGGCCGGGGGGCTCCTGGCTCAACCGGCGGCCGATCCCGCCTCTGTCGCCAGAAAATCGCTGGATGCCATGCTCGCGGCCAAATATTCCGATGCCAGCCAAGCCTTCACTCCGGACATGAAAACCGCCTACCCGGAGGCCTCTATGGGCGGGCTCGGTGCCCGGATCAAGTCGTTCGGCGCGCTGCAAAAAATCGACGACCCCACGGTGCAGAAGATCGGGCCGAACACGATCGTGGTCCTGCCCGCGCATTTTGCCAACGAGAACATCAATTTCCGCTACATCGTCAACCAGAACGGCCAGATCGCCGGAATGTTTCTGCTGCCGGGCGCCATCGCCTGGCATAGCCCGGCGTACAGCAAGCCGGGCGCGTTCACGGAGCGCGCGGTCACTGTCGGCACCGATTGGAAACTCCCTGGCACCCTGACCGTGCCCGCCGGCGCCGGGCCGTTCCCGGGCGTGGTGCTGGTGCAGGATTCCGGCCCGCACGATCGCGACGAGACGGTCTACGGCAACAAGGTGTTCCGCGACCTGGCCGAGGGCCTGTCCTCGCGCGGCATTGTGGTGCTGCGCTACGACAACCGCCGAAAGGTCTATCCCGCGCGCACCGACACCAGCGGCTTTACCGTCGAGCAGGAAGCGGTCGATGACGCGGTGCAGGCGGCCGCCGTGCTGCGCCAGCAGAAGGAAGTCGCCCCCAAGCGCGTATATTTGGTCGGGCACGGGCTGGGCGGCTATGTCGCGCCGCGCATCGCGGTAAAGGACGGCAAACTCGCGGGCATCGTGCTGCTGGCCGCCAACGTCCGCCCCCTCGAGGACCTGATGGTGCAGGAAGCCGTGACGCTGGGCCTTCCGGCGAACCAGGTCACCATGATCAAAGCCGCGGCCGCCAAAGTCAAAGGCCTCGAGCAGCAGGATTCCGATGCCCCGCCCATCCTGGGCCGGCAGGTTTCCTATTGGCTCGACCTCAAGGGCTACGATCCTTCCGCCGACGCGGCCAAGCTTTCGATCCCCATCCTGATCCTGCAAGGCGAGCGTGATTTCCAGGTGCCCATGCAGGATTTCGCGATGTGGAAGACCGCCCTGGCGAGTCATAAGAACGCGACGCTCAAGAGCTTCCCCGCGCTCAACCACATCTTTGTGGCGGGGGAAGGGAAGAGCACCGCGGCGGAATATCAGAAGGCGGGGCACGTCGACCCGCAGGTGATTCAGGAGATTGCGGCATGGGTGGGGAAATAGGCGCCGGGAAAATAAGCCGTCGTCGGGCCTCGCGCGCCCTGTTCGCCGCGGCCGGCGGCTGGGCGGCGGTTCTGCGCGCCCAGCAAAAGGCGCCGCCGCAGCAATCCCCACCTGCCGAAGAGACCACCACCATTTCCGTGGAAGTGACGCGCGTCAACATGCTGTGCACCGTCACGGATAAGAAGGGGCGCTACGTCACCGATCTGGGCAAGGACGATTTCCAGGTCTTCGACCGCAAGAAGCCGCAGGCCATCCAGGAGTTCGCCTCGGAAAGCGACCTGCCGCTGCGCCTCGCCATCCTGGTGGATACCAGCAACAGCATTCGCGAGCGCTTCCGCTTCGAGCAGGAGGCCGCCAGCGAGTTCATCAAAAGCGTGATCCATCCGGACCACGACAAGGCACTGGTGATGAGCTTCGACACCTCGGCCGAGATGGTCTCCGAGTTGGCAAGCGATACCAACAAGCTGGAGGACGCCATCGACGGTCTGCGGCCCGGCGGCGGCACGGCGCTCTACGACGCGATTTTTCTGGCCTGTGCCGGCAAGCTCCAGCAGGA
>JAJYLS010000316.1 GCA_021787555.1 Acidobacteriota bacterium
GATCTGCTGGGGATGGGCGAGGCCCTGGGGCGCTGGCTGGATATGAACCCGGTGAAGGAACACGCTCCCCACAGCTTGCTGCTTCAGGCCTACCGGAATCGCACGCCGGTTACGGTGCACGTGGCCATCGGAACCGACACCCCGCACTATCATCCGGCCGTGAATCCCGCGGCGCTCGGTGAATGCTCGCACCGCGACTTCCGCCTGTTCTGCGCTTACACCGCCGACCTCGACGACGGCGGCGTCTACCTCAACGTGGGCTCGGCGGTGCTGCTGCCGGAAGTCTTTCTCAAAGCCGTGTCCGCGGTGCGGAACCTGGGGCGGCCGCTGACCCGGTTCACCACCGTCAATCTCGATTTTCTCCAGCATTACCGCCCGCGCGTGAACGTCGTCGAGCGGCCCCACGCCGCGGCGGGAGGAGCCGGCTACTCGATTACCGGCCACCACGAGCTCATGCTGCCGCTGCTGGCCGCCACTCTCGCCGAGATGGATTCATGAGCGGCGAGCCGCCCGTGAGCCAACCGCCCGAGCCGCTCGAGCCGTCCGGACCGCCCCAGCCACTTGGGCGCCGCCCCGAGTCCGAAGGCGAGGTCTTCTGGAGCTGGGCGGACCTGCTTCTCTTCGTCGGCCTGGCCATCCCCAGCATGCTCATCGGCATGGCGCTGGTGAAGGGCATTCTCTGGTTGTTCCACATCCACCCCGGATTCCGTGCCGCTGTGCTCGTCCCCGAGCAGTTCGCCGGTTACGCGCTGATGTTCGCCGCCCTGCTGGCGATCTTCCGCATCCAATATGGCCGCCCTTTCTGGCGCTCCCTGGCATGGGTAAATCCGCGGATCCCACCGGTGTGGATCGGCCTCGCGGGCATCGCCACGGCGATCCTCGTGGCCTTCGCCAGTACGCTCATCCGCACTCCCAATACCACGAACCCGATGATGGAGTTGCTCCAGAACCGGGCGTCCGTCATCCTGGTGGCGGCCTTCGGCGTCACCCTGGCCCCCATCTGCGAGGAACTGGCTTTCCGCGGATTTCTTCAGCCCCTGCTGGTGCGCGCCCTGGGACCGGTTGCCGGGATTCTGGCCGCGGCGGTCCCTTTCGGCCTCCTGCACTATTCCGAATACGGCAATTCCTGGCGGCACGTTGTGGTGATCTCGCTCGCGGGCGCGGCCTTCGGCTGGATGCGTCACGCCACGGGTTCGACCAAAGCCTCCGCCATCATGCACGCTTGTTACAACGCGTTCTTCTTCGCGGCGCTATTGGGCGGCGCCGGAACCGTGCCCCACCGCTAGCTTCCCAAGCACGCGAAGATTTCTCGATAGAACTCCGGGTGCGCCTTCCACGACTGCGCCGTCACCAGGCGTCCGTCGCGCACCGCCGGTTTCGTGCTGTAAACCCCGCCGCTCCGTTCCACTTCGATGCGCACGTGCGAATGACACGTCACCGTGCGCCCCTTCACCAGCCCCGCCGCCGCCAGCACCTGGATGCCGTGCCCGATAGCGCAAATGCACTTGTCCTGCTCGGCGAATTCGCGCACCAGGGAGATCAGGCTGGCGTCGTTGCGCAGAAACTCCGGCGCGCGCCCGCCGAGGATCATGATCGCCGCGAAATCGCGCGCGGCCACCGCCGTGATGGCCACGTCCGCTTCGATGCAATGCCCCAGCCGCTCGACGTAAGTCTCCCAGCCCGGCTCGAAATCGTGGATCACCATGTGCAGCCGCCGACGCCCCGGCGCTGCGATCACCGGCTCCCAACGGGCCTCCAGGAACCGGTGGTAGGCGTAGAGCACTTCGTAGCTGTCACCGGCGTCTCCCGTGACAATCAGGATCTTCCTGCTCATAGCCAGCTCCGCTCCAGCCAGCATAGCAGGCGAAAGCTATTTTTGGGTCGCCAGTTTTTCGAGAATCGCCTTTACATAGTCCTGTGTCTCCTCGATTGGCGGGATGCCGCCCGCCTTGTCCACCGCCTCCGGTCCGGCGTTATAGGCGCCCAGCGCCTGCCGCAGGTCACCCTTATATTTGTCAATCAGTTCCTTCAGGAACTTCGCCCCGGCTTCGATGTTCTCCTTCGGGTTGAAGCCGTCCTTTACGCCGAACCGCTCGAGGGTGTCGGGCATAAGCTGCATCAGCCCCTCCGCTCCTTTGGCCGAAACCGCACACGGGCGGAAGGCGGATTCCTGCCCGATCACCGCGCGCAGCAGCTCCGGGCGCAATTCGTGCGCCTTGGCGGCGCCGTCGATCACCGGTGCCACGATGCTGTCGTCGATGGGATCGCAAGGCGCCTCCGCGGCCGCAGCCAAATCGTCCTTCGGCGGCAGCCACACCCCCACGGTCTCCGCCTGTTTCCTGACTGATGTGCGCTGCTGTTCGATCGAGGCCTGCTGCTGGGACAGCACGGTTTTCACGCCTTCTGGAGGGGGGCGATCCGGAGGCGGCGCCGGCGCAGCCTGCCCCCACGCGCTCGCTGCCACGAGAAGCCAAACCCATCGCATGCTCTTCCTATCGGCAGTGGGCCCCCGCAACTTTATAATTGAAGTTTGCCCCTAGTCGAGTGTGTTCCCAATTTTTCCGAGGGCCGCGACGCCGCCACGGTCGATACCATCGTTGCGGCGATTGCCTCCGCCGGCGCGGCCATCCTCCATCGCACCAGCGACCCCGATCACAACCGCTCGGTCGTCACCTTTGCCGCGCCGCCCGAAATCGTGGGTGAAGCCGCGTTCCGCGGCGTGCGCCGGGCCGTCGAGCTGATCGACCTCCGCCGACACCACGGCGTCCATCCGCGCATCGGCGCCGCGGATGTGGTCCCCTTCGTGCCCCTCCGCGGCATTACGCTCGAAGATTGCGCGCGCATCGCCGTCGCCACCGGCGAGCGCATCTGGCACGAGTTGCACGTCCCGGTTTATCTCTACGAAGCCGCCGCTCGCCGCCAGCAGTGCCGCAACCTGGCCGACGTGCGCCGCGGCCAGTTCGAAAAGTTGCTGCGCGAAGCGGTCGAAAATCCCGAGCGCGCCCCGGACATCGGCGGTCCCGCGCTGCACCCCACCGCCGGCGCCGCGGTCGTGGGCGCGCGCAAATTCCTGATTGCCTTCAACGTGAACCTCGATACCGCCGATGCCGCCATCGCCCGCGCCATCGCCCGCGCCATCCGCGCCTCGTCCGGCGGCTTGCCCTGCCTCAAGGCCATGGGCGTGCGGCTGGAATCGCGCGGCATTTCGCAGGTCTCGATGAACCTCACCGATTTCGAGCAGACGCCTCCGCACCGCGCGTTGGAGGCGGTGCGCGCCGAAGCCGAAAAATACGGCGTCGCCATCATCGGCACCGAGTTCATCGGCCTGGTCCCGCGCAAGGCCCTCGAGATGGCCGCGGGCTATTACCTGCGCGCCGCGAATTTCGGCCTGGGGACGGTCCTTGAAAACCGCCTCGAAGAGGCGAAGATCTAAAAGTTTTCAGTTATCAGTTGTCAGTAACCGCAAACCCGAAACTGACAACTTACTTCAGCCGTAAGCTGTTACTCACCACCGTCACGCTCGAAAGCGCCATGGCCGCCGAGGCCAGCATCGGCGAGAGCAGGCCGGCGGCGGCCGCCGGTATTCCCAGCGTGTTGTAGGCGAAGGCCCAGAACAGGTTCTGGCGAATGATCCGCATGGTCCGGCGCGACAGCGCCACCGCGTCCGCCACGCCGTTCAGGTCGCCGCGCATCAACGTGATGGCGCCGGCTTCCATGGCCACGTCGGTTCCCGAGCCCATCGCGATCCCGAGGTCCGCCTGCGCCAGCGCGGGAGCGTCGTTGATGCCGTCGCCCGCCATGGCCACGCGATGCCGCGCCGCTTGCAGCGTCTTGACTTCCGCGACCTTCTGCTCGGGCAGCACTTCGGCCAGCACGTGCTCGATTCCCGCCTCGCGCGCCACGGCCTCCGCGGTCTCACGCCGGTCCCCGGTGATCATCCACACATCCAGCCCCATGGCGCGCAGCCGCCGCACGGCGCCCGCGGCTTCCGGCTTGATCGTATCGGCGATCTCGATCGAACCCGCCGGTGCGCCATCCACCGTGACCGTCACCCCCGGCCGTCCTACCGTCACCTCGCGCCCGCTCACGCGCGCGCGCACGCGTAACCCGGCCTGCGCGGCGAAATCCGCGGCATCTTCGAGCGCCAGCCCGCGCGCCTCCGCCGCTTCCACCACCGCTTTGGCCAGCGGGTGCTCGGAATAGCGCTCGGCTGAAGCGGCGATGCGCAGCAGTTCGTCCTCGCTCCAGCCCGGCGCCGGCGCCACGCGCACCACCTGCGGCTTGCCCTGCGTGACGGTGCCGGTCTTATCCAGCACGATCGTGTCGATCTTGTGCGCCATCTCCAGCGCTTCGCCGCCCTTGATCAGGATGCCGTGCTCGGCGCCGCGTCCTGTGCCCACCATAATGGCGGTCGGGGTCGCCAGGCCCAGCGCGCACGGGCAGGCGATGATCAGCACCGCCACGGCATTCACCATCGCCGTGGCGAAGGGCGCAAGGAATAGCCACACGCCGAACGTCACCAGCGCCGCCAGCAGCACCGCCACCGTGAAATAGCCGCTCACTACATCCGCCAGCCGCGCCACCGGCGCCCGCGCGCCCTGCGCCTGTTTGACCATCTCGATCATGCGCTGCAATACCGTGCCGCGGCCCACCTGCGTGGCCTCGTAGCGGAAGCTGCCGGAGCGGTTCATGGTGCCGGCGAAAACGCCGTCACCCGCACGCTTCTCCACCGGCAGGCTCTCGCCGGTGAGCATGGATTCGTCCACCGCCGATTCGCCGTCGAGGATTTTGCCGTCCACCGGGATGCGCTCCCCCGGCCGCACCACCACCACATCCGCCGCGTGCACCTCCTCCACTGCGGTCTCTACTTCCGCGCCATCGCGCACCACGCGCGCCGTCGGCGGCTGAAGATCCATGAGCTTGCGGATGGCCTCTCCCGCGCGCCCTCGCGCCCTCGCTTCCAGCAGGCGGCCCAGCAGGATGAGCGCGATAATCACCGCCGCCGCTTCGAAGTACACCTGGTGGCCGCCGCGCAGCGTCTCGAAAACCGAATAGAGGAAGGCCGCGCCGGTGCCCAGCGCGATCAGCGTGTTCATGTTGGCCGCGCGGTGCCGCAGCGCTTTCCACGCGCCCGTGTAGAACGGCGCGCCGGAATAGAAGATCACCGGCAGGGCGAGGACAAACTGCACCCACGGCAGCCTCTCGGCCATCCCCAGCGCCAACACCGGCGCGGCGAAGACCAGCGCCACGATGAGCCGCCGCCGGTATCCCGGCTCCTCGGCGTCCGGCCGGGGCTCGCTCTTCGGCACGCCATAGCCGAGTTCCTCGATGGCTCCGACGAAATCCGGGATGCGGACGCGGTCGGGATCGTATTCCACGGTCGCCGTGGCGGTGGCGAAATTCACACGCGCACGTTCCACACCGGGCGTATTGGCCAGCGTGCGCTCGATGGTGCGGGCGCACGCCGCACAGCTCATGCCCGAAACGGGAAGATCCACGCGCTCGGGCGCCTTGACGTTCATGCTCCCACTTCGTACCCGAGTTGCCGCACCGCCTTAGCCAGGACCTCCGGCTTTACCATGTCGGCATCGTACTCGACGGTGGCGTCGGCCGCCTGAAGGTCAACCGTTGCCTTGGTTACGCCCGGCGTGGACGAGAGCTTTCGCTCCACGCTGCGCGCGCAGTTCCCGCAGGTCATCCCGCGGACGGCCAGATGGATGGTTTCAATCGCCATAATTATATGATGCGCCCACCAGTCCGGCCGCCGCACGAAAGCTGATTTTATTCCGCTTTCGCCACCGTCACCGTGCCGAACTTCTTCAGTGCGTCGCCGATCTTCGAAGCATCGCCCACCACGACAATCGCGGCCTGCCCCGGTGTCAGGTACTTCTTCGCCGCCTCCAGGATCTGGGCCGGCTCCACTGCCCGCACCCTGGCGGTGAACGTTTCCAGGTAGCTGTCGGGCAGGCCCAGCGTGCGCACGCGGTTCAACTGCATGGCGACGCCCGACTGCGTCTCCAGGTGCAGGAGGAAAGTGCCCGCCAGGTAGTTCTTCGTGCCATCCAGCTCCTTGTCCGGAACCGGGGCGGTAGCCATGCCGTCCAGTTCCGCCAGCACGGCTTTCATAGCCGGCTCGATCACCGCGTTGCGCACTTGAGTCACCGCGGCTACCGACGCGCCCTCGCGATTGGTGTTGTATTCCGCGTGAGCGTCGTAAGCGAAGCCCTGCTTTTCGCGAATGTCGCGGAACATGCGGGAATTGGCCCCGCCGCCGAGCACCGTCATTCCCACCGCCAGCGGAAAGTATTCGGGCGAAGTGCGCACCGGCGCCAGCCGCCCGGCGAGAATGTTGGCCTGCACCGAACCGGGCCGGTCCACCAGCACGATGCGCCGCTCGGGTGCAGG
>JAJYLS010000317.1 GCA_021787555.1 Acidobacteriota bacterium
GAATTGGGACCTGTACGGCCGCCACTGGAACGGCCGCCGCTGGTCACCCATCGAGCATCTCACCGAAGACCCCGGCCCCACATTTATCACAGGCTGGCCGCAAGCTGTACCTCGTCTGGCAGGGCTTCCGCGGCGGCCACCCCAACATCCTCGTGAAAGCGCTGGATGGCGACAAGTGGTCGCCGGAAATCCGCGTCAGTCACCGGCAGCCCGAAATTCGAGGCCCATGCCGATCTCGCCTGCGGGCGCGACGGCCGCGTCTGGATCGCCTGGGACGAATCCGGGCCGAATTGGGGCAAGGACATCGGCTACCAGCAGTTGAAGGCGCGGGACTTCAGGGATACCAGCCTGTGGGACGGGCGCACCGTGCGGCTGGCCTGCTGGCAGAACGGCCAACTGAAGCACGTGCGCGGCGACCTCGGTCCCGCCTTACCCCCCGAATGGGACACCCTGACCGAGCTTCCCAAGCTGGCCGTGGATTCTTCGGGGCGCCTGTGGCTGTTCTTCCGCCGCCGCATGGTGCGCTTCGTGGCCACTAGAATCGGCCCCAAGGCGGATGCGTTTAAGGTGGTCGGCCGCGGGGGCAAGTGGGACGTGTATGCCAGCGTGTATTCGGGCGGCTCGTGGGGTCCGCTGATTTCCTCCCCCGATAGCAGCGGCCGCAACGACGTCCGCTTGTCCACTTTCCTCGCGCCCGATGGCGCCCTGTGGGCCGCATGGGAGAGCGATCAGCGGCCGTTTGCGACCTTCGGCCCCGGCGGCTCCGCGGTCTTTGCGACCCGCATGGACCCCGGCCCCGGAGCCGCCGCCGCTCGAAGCCCCGCCGCCCGCCGCACCCGCGGAAAGCCCGCAGTCTGCCGCGGAGGCGGCCAGCATCGCCCGCGTGCGCCATTACGGCGTCACCGTCGCCGGCAAAACCTACCACATCTTTCGCGGCGACCTGCCACCTGGGATACTCGCGGTCGCCGCCGGCGCCGTGACCGGTGAAAACATCCAATCTGCGGGACAGCCTGGTCGCGTCGCTCCGGGACGCCATCTTGAGCGGCAAGCTGCATCCGGGGACCGCATCGTCGAGTACAAAATCGCCCGCGAAATGGGCCTCAGCCAGAACTCCGTGCGCGAAGCGCTGATCGTGCTGGAACAGCAGGGGCTCGTTACCCGGATCGCGAACAAGGGAGCCGTGGTGCCAGGCTCTCTTCTGAGGAGATGGAGCAGATCTATCTCGTGCGCAGCGAACTCGAAGCGCTGGTCGTGAAATTCGCCAAGCAGCATATGCGCCTGGCGGATGTCGATGAATTGCAGAAGAAGATCGCCGAAATGCGCACCGCCGCCGAAAAAGAAGACTTAGCGGGCTCTGCCGGCTGGACCTGGAGTTTCAGCATTGCGGCGCCGCAATTCTCTTACATGCTCATCCATGCGCCGCGGGCCACGCGCGAGGACCTGCTGGCGCTCGCCGAGGAGCACCAGCAGATGCTGGACCTCATCAAGAACGTGAGCGCCGACGAGGCGGCCGAGGGCGGCCGGCGGATCATTCACAAGTTTCGCGATTTCGCCAGCCCGGTTCTGCGGCAGATCGATTCCAACACGTTGGCTAGCCGCCCGACGCCCGGGATCATCTTTTTCTTGCGAATATTCGTGAAATCGAATATTCTAATTGTCATGCTGAGCATGTTGCGGGAATACAAGGCGAGCATCTTCCAGGCTCTTGCTCACCCTACCCGCATCGCGATCGTCGAGGTCCTGCGGGACGGCGAGATCTCCGCTCGCGCCATACAGGAAGAGCTGGGCATCGAGCAGGCCAATCTCTCGCAACACCTTGCCATTCTGCGGAGCCGCGAGATCGTCGCTCATCGCAAGGAAGGCAACCAGGTTTTCTACTCGCTGCGTAATCGGGTGCTGATCAAAGTGCTCGACATGATGCGCCAGTATTATCAGGCGAACCTCGCCGACGCGGTACAGATGCTGAAGGAAATCGAAGCCGAACGGCCCGCCAAGATGAAGGGCGGGCCGGGCGGATCCATCTGAGAATGCCGACTATTGTGCCATTTGCCGCCGGTCTGATCGCTTACCTGGCGGGATCAATCGCGAGCCTCGCCGGATTCCGGTCGCCACGGTTTGCGCGTCGTGCCGCCTGCGCATTCGCGTTGCTGGGTGCACTTCTCGAAACGGGAACGTCCGTCGCGGCACTCGCCAGAGGCGGAACGCCCGAAATGAGCCTGCCCTTCGGGGTGGATCTGTTTTCGTGGACGATCCGGATCACTCCTCTGGCCGCCTACTTCAACCTCGTCCTCGGGATTCTCGCCACTGCGGTCTCGATCTATTCTTTTGGCTATGTGCGCGAGATGGAGGGCCGCCGCAACCTCGGCGTCTTAGGCTTCTTCTACAACATCCTGCTGCTCAGCCTCACACTGGTCTTCAGCGCGGCCAATGCTTTCTTTTTCCTTGTGGCTTGGGAGGTGATGGCGCTATCGGCCTGGTGCCTGGTGAGCTTCGAGCACGAAAAAGCGGCCACGCGCCGTTCCGGCATGGTGTTCCTGGTAATGTCGCACGCCGGGACCGGGCTGCTGCTGATCGGGTTTCTCATCCTGGCGCAGGCTTCGGGCAGTCTCGATTTCGCCAGTTTCCATCTGCTGGCGTCGAGGCTTTCGCCGGCGCAGCAGGGGTCGGTCTTCATACTCTTCTTTTTGGGGTTCGGAGTCAAGGCCGGTGTGATCCCGATACACGTGTGGCTGCCGCAGGCACATCCGGTGGCGCCGAGCAACATTTCGGCGCTGATGTCGGGAATCGTGATCAAATCCGGCATCTACGGAATGGCACTGGTGTTTTTCGATTTCTTCGGCGCTGCGCCGCTGTGGGCCGGCATGGCGGTGCTGGCGGCGGGCGTGGTTTCCGCCCTGTTCGGGGTGCTCTACGCGCTGATGGAGCACGATCTGAAACGGCTGCTGGCGTATCACAGCATCGAGAACATCGGAATCATTCTGATCGGCTTCGGGGCGGCACTCCTGTTCCGCGCGCTGGGGCATCCGATGCTGGCGGCCATGGCGCTGATTGCCGGGCTCTACCATACGCTGAATCACGCGATCTTCAAGTGCCTGCTGTTTCTGGGCGCGGGGGCCGTGCTGCAATCCACGCACACGCGAAACATGGAGGAGATGGGAGGGCTAATCCGGCGCATGCCCGTGACGGCGCTGTGCTTTCTCACCGGCGCGGTGGCGATCTCGGGCCTTCCTCCGCTGAATGGCTTCGTGAGCGAATGGCTCACGTACCAGGCGCTGCTAGCCGGGTTCGGCAGCACGCAAACACTGACGCGGCTGGTCTTTCCGATCGCGGGCGCGCTGTTGGCGCTGACCGCCGCGCTGGCCGCGGCCTGCTTCGTGAAGGCGTTCGGCATTTCCTTCCTGGCGCTTCCGCGCAGCGAAGAGGCCGAGACAGCCCACGAGTGCTTGCCTTCAATGCGCGCCGGAATGGGCATTCTGGCCGCACTCTGTGCCCTGCTGGGGTTCGGCGCCACCTGGTTCCTTCCCATTTTCGACTCCATTACCGCGGCCGCACTTGGCGTCAGGCCGAGTGCCACGCTGACTGCCGTGAATCACCTGGTGCTTACTGTCGGAACGGCGCGGGGCGGCACAGTTTCCACCGTAGGGATTGCCGCGCTGCTGGGGTTGCTCTCCGGGCTGCCGGCGCTCTTCTGGCTGGTGTGGGGCCGCTCCGGACGGCGCGTCACAGGGCCCACCTGGGACTGCGGCCTGCCAGGCCTGACGGCCACGAACGAATACACCGCCACGGGATTCTCGAAGGCGTTCCGCATGATCTTCTCTGCGCTGTACCGGCCGCGCCGGGAGATTCAGGCGGAATACGAAGTGTCCCCGTACTACCCCACGGCGATCCGCTTCGAGAGTGAAATCGAGCCGGCCTTCGAGAAACACTTCTACGATCCCTTCCAGGCGTGGCTGATGCGCGCGGCCCGCCGCATGCGCGGCGTGCAGGCGGGCAGCATTCACGCTTACCTGGCATATATCTTCGTAGCGCTCATCGCGCTAATGCTGTTCGGAGTCCGCCGATGACGGGCGCGCTGCTCAAGGGCGCCGCCCAACTGGTGCTCCTGTTGCTGCTGTCTCCGCTGATCACAGGCTTGATCCGGACGCTCAAAGCCCGCCTCCAGATGCGCCGCGGCCCCGGTCCGTTGCAGCCCTATCGCGAAATCCACAAGCTCATGCGCAAGGGCATGGTGGTTCCGGATACCGCGTCGTGGCTGTTCTCCGCCACGCCCTACGTCGTGTTTCTGGCAACGCTGCTGGCTGGACTGATGGTTCCGATGGTGGCCGCGGACATGCCCACCGGCCTGTTCGGCGGGGTTCTGGCAGTGGTTTACCTGCTGGGGCTCGGGCGGTTCTTCCTGGCGCTCGGAGGACTGGACACAGGCACCTCGTTCGGAGGGCTCGGCAGCAGCCGGGAGATGACGATCTCGGCTCTGGCCGAGCCCACCCTGATGCTGGCGGTCTTCACGGTGGCGATCGGCGCGGGGTCCACGGCGATGGCGGAAATGGCGCGAACCGCGATCGGCCAACAATGGCATTTCCTGGCGCCTTCACAGATCCTGGCATTCGCCGCTCTGTTCCTCGTTCTCATCGCCGAGACCGGGCGCATCCCGGTTGACAATCCCGCGACCCACCTGGAGCTCACGATGATCCACGAGGCGATGATCCTGGAGTACTCCGGGCCGTATCTGGCGCTGATCGAGTGGGGGGCGTCAATCAAACAACTGTTGCTGATGACGCTGCTGATCAATATTTTCTGGCCGTTCGGACTGGCGGCGGACTGGTCGTCCGCTTCGCGGGTTCTGGCCGCGCTCGGATGGCTGGCGGCAAAGCTGGCGGTGTTGAGCTGCGGCATCGTGCTAGTCGAAACCGCCAACGCCAAAATGCGGTTGTTCCGCGTTCCCGAACTGATGGCGGTGGCGTTCACGCTGGGCGCGCTGGCGCTTGTTTCGACATTCCTGCTCTAGAGACATATATGGACCTTCTGCAAAATCCGGAGTTCGGCAACAAGCTGGTGACCCTGATGGCGGCTTTCGTCCTGGTGCTTCAGATCGCCATGGTGGGACAGCGATGGCTGGTCATGAACATCCGGCTGTTCGGCGCTCAATCGTTTCTGCTGGCGTTGATCGCCGCCGCAATCGCCTGGTACAACCACGCGCCGCACATCTACATTGCGGCGGGGCTGACGGTGGCGGTAAAGGCGGTACTGGCGCCGATCCTGCTGGAGCGGCTGGTGGACCGCATCGACATACAACACGAAATCGCGCCGATCATTAACGGGCCGCTTTCCATCGTGATCTCCGGCGCGCTGACGCTGGTCGCGTACATCGTCGGCGGGTCCTTCTACCATCCGGAAGCGCAGGGCAGCGGCCTGGGGCACAACACGCTGGCGGTCGCGATTTCGGTGTTCCTGATCGGGTTCTTCATGATGCTCAACCGGCGGAAAGCGCTGAGCCAGGTGCTGGCGCTGCTGACGCTGGAGAACGGCGTTTTTCTGGCCGCGATGTGTCTCACGTACGGCATGCCGCTGATCGTGGAATTGGGTGTCTTCTTCGACGTGCTGGTAGCCGTGATGGTGCTCGGCATACTGGTGTTCCAGATCCGGGAGTCGTTCGCATCGATGGACGTCAGCAAGCTGAGAAGGCTGAGGGGCTGACATGGTGCTGCTCGCGCTTCTCCTGGTTCCCTTCGCCGCCGGAGTCCTCTCGGCGGTGTCGCGGACGCGGCGCCGCATGGAGACGATCAACCTGGGTGCGTTCGGAATCACGTTCCTTCTCTCGCTGGCGACGGCCGCCCGCGTGCTCGCCGCCGGGCCGGTGTCTCTGTGGAACGGCTTTCTCTATGCGGATTCGCTGAGCGCGCTGGTGAGCCTGCTCACCACTTCGGTGGCTTTGGTGTGCTCCGTGTACGCCGTCGGATATCTTCGGGAAGACGAGCGCAGCGGAACGTTCGAGCAGGACGCCGCGCTTTCGCAATTCCGGCGCTATTACGGCCTTACGCCAATGTTCGTCGCAGCCATGCTTCTGGTAGGGGTGGCGAACAATCTGGGAGTGATGTGGGTGGCGATTGAAGCCACCACGCTGACCTCCGTGTTCCTGGTGACGTTCTACGGGAAACTCACGTCCCTCGAGGCCGCGTGGAAGTACGCGATCATCGGCGGCGTAGGGCTTTCGATGGCGTTGTTCGCGACCGTGCTGGTGTATTACTCCGGCCACGCTCTGCCGAACACGGAAACGCTTTCCGGCTTGAACTGGTCCGTGCTGGCGGGGCACGCGGCACAACTGGATAAAACCACCATGCGGCTGGCGTTCATCCTGGCTCTGCTGGGCTACGGCACGAAGGCGGGGCTGGCGCCGATGCATACC
>JAJYLS010000318.1 GCA_021787555.1 Acidobacteriota bacterium
AATACAAGCGGAATTCACGCAGTTACATGACTACAACATTGTGCAAAAACCTGCGCAACCCATTGTCAACAAAGGATTCTACATGCGATCAGAGGTGGAACTTCGGGCTAGAAGCCACGGCGTGCAACTCGGCGACGCGCTCATCGCCGCGACCGCGGCCGTCCACGATGCCGAGCTGTGGACTCGCAATAGAAAGCACTATCCGATGCGCGGCTTGCGATTTTTCTGAGGCCGGTCTCAGCGGTTCTGCTTCTTCAGCCTCCTGATCTCTTCCAGCCTCTCCGCGATGCGCTTCTCCACTCCGCGCTCCGTCGGGAAATAGTACTGGCGGCCGGCGAGCGAGGGCGGCAGGCATTCCATTCCAGGGACGGCATCTTCGAAGTTGTGCGCGTGCTCGTACCCCTCGCCGTAGCCCCATTCCTTCATCGATCGCGTGACGGGGTTGCGCAGATTCATGGGCACCGGCTCGGCAATGGTCTTTTGGACATCGCCCTGGACCGCGCCCATGGCGCGGTACGAGGCGTCGGATTTGGGCGCGACGCACAGGTAGATCACCGCTTGCGCCAGAGCCAGGTCGCCTTCCGGAATGCCGAGGAAGTGCACGGCCTGCATGGCCGCCACGGCCTGCTCGAGAGCGCGCGGATCGGCCAGCCCGATGTCTTCGATGGCCATGCGGATGATCCGCCGCGCGATGTAGAGCCGGTCCTCGCCGCCTTCCAGCATGCGCGCCAGCCAATAGAGCGAGGCGTCCACGTCGCTCGAGCGCACGGATTTGTGTAGCGCGGAGATCAGGTTGAAATGCTCTTCGCCGCTCTTGTCATAGAGCAGCGTCTTTCGCTGGATGGCGTCCTCGACCGCGGCTTCGGCCAGCACGCCGCCGGACGACGCCGCGGCCGCGGCTTCCAGTGCATTGTATGCCTGGCGCGCATCGCCGTTGGCATAAACCGCGATCTGCTCCAGCAGCGCCTCCGGAGCCGTGAGCCCCACCTCCGGCAGCGCGCGCTTCAGCAGGGTGACGATCTCTTCGACGGTCAGACCGCGAAGCGAGTACACGCGCGAGCGCGAAAGCAGCGCAGAAATCACCTCGAACGAGGGGTTCTCGGTGGTGGCGCCGATCAGAATGATATCGCCGCGCTCGACATAGGGCAGGAACGCGTCCTGCTGCGCCTTGTTGAAACGGTGGATCTCATCGATGAACACGATGGTTCGCCGGCCCAGGCGGCGCAGGCGCTCGGCATCGGCCATCACCGCCTTGATTTCCTTGATCCCGCTGAGCACCGCGCTGAAGGGAATGAACTCGCAGCGGGTGATGCGCGCGATCAGGCGCGCCAGCGTGGTTTTGCCGACACCCGGCGGTCCCCAGAGGATGATGGAGGTGAGCTCGTCACGATCGATCTGCCGGCGCAGCGGCTTGCCCGGTCCGAGGATGTGCTCCTGGCCGATATAATCTTCCAGCCGCTTGGGCCGCATGCGCTCGGCCAGCGGGCGCTTCCCGTCCTGCTCGACCGGCTCGACGGGTTCGGCGCTCTCGGGGCCGGGCGGTGTGGAATCGAACAGGCTCATGCGCGGCGGATTCCCTTCGGTCACGTGCGCAGCGCCCTCTGGCGGCGGGCCTCATAGAGCATAATTCCCGCGGCCACCGCGGCGTTGAGCGATTCCACACCGACGGTGGGAATTGAGATGTCGAGAGCAGCCGCGCGCAGTTCACCCGAGACGCCATGCGCCTCGCCGCCGACGATCACGCCGCAGGCTCCGCTGAAATCCACCTGGTCCAGGGGGCGGACGGAATTTCCCGCACGCGCCGGAACTCCGGCGTAGAGCTCGACGCGGTTCTGGCGCAAGGCCGCGCGGGCCAGCGCCGCATCCACGCCGTGCAGGAACGGGACGCGGAAGAGCGAGCCGGCGGAGGCGCGCAGCGTCTTGGGATTGTACGGGCTCACCGTGCCCTTGAGGAACAGGACCCCGGTGGCGCCGAAGGCCTCGGCCGCGCGCGCAATGGTGCCGGCGTTGCCGGGATCTTGCACGCCATCCAGCACCACGAGCAGCGCACGTCCCCGAAACAGTTGCTCCAGGCGCCATTCCGGCGGTTTGACCAGTGCCATTACGCCCTGGCTGGTTTCCGTGCCGGCGATAGTGGCGAACAGCGCGTCGGGCAACACGACCGTCTTGATTCCGGCGAGCCGGCGCACGTGCGCCACGGCCGCCGAGAGCACCGATTCGGCGGCGAGGACGAACTTCACTTCGCATTCGCTCCGCAGCGCTTCTTCGAGCAGATGGAAGGTCTCGGCGACGGCGAGGCCCTGTTGCGTGAGCGATCCGCGGGAGATAGCGCGCCGCACGTCTTTCAGCAGCGGATTGGCAGCGCTGGTGATCGTCTCCGGCTTGGCCATAGGAGCTGTCAGCTATCAGCTATCAGCCTTCAGCTTAACCCCAAGTGGCGGCCCCGGTGACACCCACCGGCTTTGCCATAATGAAAATGGCCGCTCGCTTGCAACTTGGCGCTTTGCCCGGAGACGATGGCTGATAGCTGACGGCTGATAGCTGATAGCTCACATGAAAAGGGCCGTCTCGAACGCGAGCCTGGTGCTGTTCGCCGCCCTCCTGGTGTACGTGGCCTACCTGACCATGCGCATCGAGCAGCAAGCCACGAGCGAGGAAGCCCGGCCAGCGGACGTGATCCTGGTGCTGGGCGCGGCCGAATATCGCGGACGTCCATCGCCGGTTCTGCGCGCGCGCCTGGACCACGCGTTCGACCTCTACAAGCGCAAGCTCGCGCCGCGGCTTCTGACCACCGGCGGGGCGGGAGGCGACCCGGTATTCACCGAGGGAGGCGTGGGCCGTGCGTACCTGATCAGCCGCGGCGTGCCGTCGGAAGCCATCATCGTCGAGAACGAAGGCGAAAGCACGCTGGAATCGACGGCCATGGCGGCGGAGATCATGCGCCGCATGGGGTTGCACTCGGTCATTGTGGTCAGCGACGGCTATCACATCTTTCGCGTCAAGCGCATGCTGCAATTCCGCGGGTTGAGCGTCTATGGCTCGCCGCGCAAGGACCTGACTCGCGACCCGCTGCACGAGCGCTGGAATTGCCTGAAGCAGGCAATCGGGTACATCATGTGGCGCGCGGGCCTGGCAGTGTAAGGGTTGCGAGCCGGCGTCTCGTGGTTCCAAAGCCGACCGCCGGCTTTTCCGGAGCGGCCGCGGCCGCCAACCGGCTCTGCGGCTGCTGGATTGAGACGGGACCCCGCCGCATAGCCGAGGGTTAGAATGGGCGCATGATGCGTCACGCCGCTTTTGTTCTTTGCGCCTGCGCGGTCCTGGCCGCGGGCGCCGATCGAAAATCCGCGCCAAAATCCACTCCCGCCGAGGCCCGCCGGTTCATCGATAACGCCGAGCGCCAACTCGACATCCTCAACATCGATGCCAGCCGCGCCGATTGGATCAAGTCCACCTACATCACCGACGATACGGAGGCCATTTCCGCCAGGCTGGATGAGCACGCCATCGCCGCCGCCGTGGCCTATGCCAAGCAATCGACGCGCTTCGACGGACTGGCGCTCGACCCCGTCACCGCGCGCAAGATCAAGCTGCTCAAGCTGGGGCTGACCATTGCCACGCCCGCCGATCCCGCCGAGGCGCAGGAACTCACCGAAATCACCTCGCGCATGGAGGGCATGTACGGCAAGGGGAAGTATTGCCCCAGCGGTCCGGCGAGCTGCAAAGATCTGGATCAATTGAGCAATATCATGGCGGAAAGCCGCGACCCGCGCGCGCTGCTGGATGCCTGGACCGGATGGCACGCCATCGCGCCACCCATGCGCCACGATTTCGCCCGCTACGTCGAGCTGGCCAACAAGGGCGCGCGGCAGCTCGGTTTCAAGGACAACGGCGCCATGTGGCGCTCCAAGTATGACATGCCGCCGGACGATTTCGCGCGGGAGCTCGACCGGCTTTGGGAGCAGGTGCGCCCGCTCTACGTTTCGCTCCACGCTTATGTGCGCGCCAGGCTGCGCGAAAAATACGGCGACATGGTGCCCGCCTCCGGTCCCATTCCCGCGCAGCTCCTCGGGAACATGTGGGCGCAGGATTGGAGCAACATCTATCCGCTGGTGGCGCCGCCTAACGCCGATCCCGGCTACGATCTCACCGGGCTGCTCCGCAAGCGCAACACCGATCCGAAGCAGATCGTGAAATATGGCGAGAGCTTTTTCGTCTCGCTGGGATTCGATCCGCTGCCCCAGACGTTCTGGGAGCGCTCGATGCTGGTCAAGCCGCGCGACCGCGACGTGGTCTGCCACGCCAGCGCCTGGGACGTCGACAACCTATCGGACATCCGGCTGAAGGTCTGCATCCAGATCACCGGCGAGGATTTTCTGACCATCCATCACGAGCTGGGCCACAATTTCTACCAGCGCGCCTACAGCCAGCAGCCGCCCCTGTTCCGCGACAGCGCCAACGACGGTTTTCACGAGGCCATCGGCGATACGATCGCCCTCTCCGTCACGCCCGAATACCTGGTGAAGATCGGGCTGCTGGATAAAGCGCCCGACCCGTCGAAAGATATCGGCCTGTTGCTGCAAAAGGCACTCGAAAAGATCGCGTTTCTGCCCTTCGGTCTGATGATCGACGAATGGCGCTGGAAAGTTTTCTCAGGCGAGATCCCGCCCGAGAAATACAACGAAGCCTGGTGGCAGCTCCGCGAGAAATACCAGGGTATCGCGCCGCCGGTGGCGCGCAGCGAGGCCGATTTCGATCCCGGCGCGAAGTATCACGTGGCGGCCAACGTCCCCTACATGCGCTATTTCCTGGCGGATATTTTGCAATTCCAATTTCACCGCGCGCTGTCGCGCGTGGCGGGCTGCACCGGGCCGCTCAACCGCTGCTCGATTTACGGCAACCAGGCCGCCGGCGAGCGGCTGAAGGCCATGCTGGAAATGGGCGCCAGCCGCCCCTGGCAGGAAGCTCTGGAGAAGATCGCCGACACGCGTCAGATGGACGCCTCCGCCATCCGCGATTACTTCGCGCCGATCCAGAAATGGCTGGACGAGCAGAACCGCGGCAAGCCGGTGAGCTGGTAGAAGCATCAGGCACAATGGAAGGAGCGGCATGTACCTCTTTCATCTTTTCCGCTCCTTCCTCCCGCTGCACAATCCCATCGGGTTCGGGATCAGCGATTTTCTGGAGCTGGGCTTTGCGCTCCTGCTGATCCTGCTGCTGGTGGGGCGCGCGTCGCTGGAAGCTGCGGCGCAGAAGCTGGCGCGGAAGCCGGCGCTGGCAATGGCTTTTCTCTTCGCGCTGGTGATCGCGCTTCGCCTGGCGCTGCTGCCGCTGCATCCGGTCCCCACGCCCGCGGGCGCCGACGATTTCAGCTACCTGCTGCTCGGCGATACGCTGGCGCACTTCCGGCTGGCCAACCCCGTGCATCCCCTGCACGAGTTCTTCGAGACCAATTTCGTCTTGCAGCTGCCGTCGTACAGCTCCATCTATCCGCTCGGCCCCGGGCTCGTTCTGGCGTTCGGGCAGCTTGTTTTTGGGATTCCGTGGGTAGGCGTGCTGCTCTCGATGGCGGCGTTTTGCGCGCTGTGCTATTGGATGTTGCGCGGCTGGACCACGCCGGGTTGGGCGCTCGCCGGAGGGCTGCTGGCGGTGTGCCAGTTGGGCCCGCTCAACAGTTGGATGAACACCTACTGGGGAGGCGCGGTCTCGGCCATCGCCGGCTGCCTGGTATTCGGCGCGCTGCCGCGGGTGCGCGAGCGCGGGCGGGTGCGGGATGCCGTCATCCTCGGGTTCGGCATCGGTTTTCAGATGCTCTCGCGGCCATACGAGTCGCTGCTGCTGGATCTCTGCGTAGTGCTCTTCTTTCTGCCCGAGTTGCGCCGCCGGAAGGAATGGGCGAGGTTGGCGAAAGCCGCGCTGCCGGCGTTCCTGGCCGTGCTGCCCGCGGGCGGGTTGCTGCTGCTCCACAACCACGCGGTCACCGGAAGCTGGACTACGCTCCCCTACCAACTCAGCCGGTATCAATACGGAGTGCCCACCACGTTCACCTTCCAGCCCAATGCCGTCGCGCACGCGCAGCTCACGCAGGCTCAGCAGCTTTACTATGAGGGCCAGGCAGCCGTGCACGGTGAGATCGATACCCCGGCGCGCTACCTGGCGCGTCTCGCCAGCCGCGTGCCGTTTGCGCGCTTCTTCTTCCTCGCGCCACTGCTGCTGGTGCTGCCGTTCTTCGTTCCGCTGCTGCGGCAATTCCGCTACGCGTGGATCGTGCTGGCGCTCGCCGTTTTCATCCTCGGCGACGGTTTTTATCCTTACTTTTTCCCGCACTACATCGCGGCGGCGGCGTGCCTGTTCCTGCTGGTGGCCATTTTGGGGTTGGAA
>JAJYLS010000021.1 GCA_021787555.1 Acidobacteriota bacterium
GGATCTGGCCGAGGCCGGGCGCGACATGTTCGAGCGCGGCCGCCAGTTGGTGGCGGATGCCGCCGAGCTGTTCGAGCGCGGCCGCAAGCTCGTCAGGGGCTGAAACGGCTTCCGGGCCGCCGGATGACTTGTAAAGTTTCCGAGCGGTTTTTCGCGCCTAAGCCCTTTATTTCTAACATTCACCTCCGAAAAACCGCTCGGAAACTTTACAAAAGGCCGGTAGCTCTTACTGCCGCTGCACCACCATCTTCTCGGCGCCGGCCAGCAGCGCCTGCGCTTTCGGAAGGCTCTGGATGGCCTTCAGCACCTCGGGATCGTCCATCCACTTCGCGCGGTCGGCGGTCGCCTTCCCGAACGCCCGGTAGTAGAACTCGTAGCGGATCTGCCCGCTCAGCCAGTCGCGATTGGCGGCGAACTCGGCATCCGTGAACGGGATATTCTTGGACTGGATGTATTCGCGGAATTTCCCCAGCACGGCGTCGTCCGGCTGCCAGTTGGCGGGCAACTCCGGCTTCTTCGTCCCGAAATAGTTGTTGGCGAAGCGGAAGATCACCCAGCCGCCCGTGCGGCGCTGGAACATGTTGTAATGCTCCGCCGGATATTTCTCGTCCGGCGTAATGCCGCCGCCGCCGTACACCTTGCGTCCGCTGTCGGTCAGCTTGATGTCCTGGGTGTCGGGCTTCTGGTCGCGGCGGGTGTAGTAATCGTAGAAGGATTCGTGGCTGTAATCGCGCTGGATCAGCCGCCCGCTGGGTGTGTAGTAATGGGCGATGGTGAGCAGCAGCGCGGCGCCTTCGCTCAGCGGAAATTGCGCCTGAACCAAGCCTTTGCCGAACGTGGTTTCGCCGAGAATCCAGGCGCGGTCGTGGTCCTGGAGCGCGCCCGAAACGATCTCCGAGGCGGAAGCCGACGAGCGGTTCACCAGCACCACAATGGGATATTTCTGCGCCAGGGGGTTGGCCTTGGCGCGGAACACCTGCTCGGCTTCGGCGCGCCCGCGGTGCGAAACCACGGTCTGGCCATTGCGCAGGAAGCGCCCGGCCAGGGCCACGGCCTCGTTCACCAGGCCGCCCAGGTTGTCGCGCAGGTCGAGCACCAGGCCGTTCACGGTGGCCTCGCCCATTTTCCCCATGAGGTCCTCAACATCCTGGCTGACGTTCTGCGCTTCGAAGGTGTCCACGTCGAGGAAGACGATTCCCGGCTTCAGCCAGAAGCCCTCGACGGCGCTGGTTTGGATTTCGCCGCGAGTAACGTTGGCGGTGTAAGGCACGGTCTCGCCGTCGCGGTGCACGCTCACGCGCACCAGGGTGCCGCGCGGGCCGCGCAGCAGGTCGGCCACCGCGCCCGAATCCATGCCCTTGGTGTCCTTGCCGTCAATGGCCACGATCACGTCGCCGCGGCGCAGGTCGGCTTTCCAGGCGGGCGAATTGATGAACGGCTCCATCACCACCACTTTGGGTCCGTCCATGGTGATCTGCATGCCGACGCCATAATACTGGGCGTGCTGGCGGCGCTGCATCTCGCGGTACTCCGCCGGATCCACGAAACTGGAGTGCGGGTCGAGCGTGTGCAGCATCCCGGGAATGGCGCCCTGGTAAAACGCCTTCTCGGAATTCACCGGGTCGGCGTAATTCTTCTCGATCAGGGCGTAGGCTTCGGCCACCGTATGCATTTCCGGAGCAATGTCGTCGGTGCTCGCGGAAGCCGCGCGCGCGCGAATTCCGGGGCCATAAAACGGCGCCAGCAGCGCCGATACTGCAATAATGGCAGCCGCAACAAGAGTATTTCGAATGGTCATGGTACTTGCGTGCCGGATGGCGAAACGGTCCTTCCCTTGGGTCTATGATACCATCCCGAAGGAGTTAGGGTCAGAAGTCAGGAGTCAGAATGAGGCGGCGCGGGCGTCACGACGCTTTCGCAGGCGGGCGCGGCGCATCCCTGGAAGCTGCCCGACGCGGCGATGCGGAAATTGGATTACAGAGTGGACGGCAAACACACCAGTGTCCGAAACGCAGCAGGGGATTTCCTGATGGGACTGTTAACAGTACCTAACCCTGCCCGGGAAAGTTGCGGAGGCGGCACCGGGCATTCCATGATAAGGACGGTAGCGGCGCTTCGGAAATGACGCGTTTGATCGGATTATTCGGCCTGGCCGGCATATTTCTCTTCATTTCGCCGAACCTGCGCGAAGACCTCGGCACGGGTTTCGACTCGGCAGTGAAAGGCCTGGATCAATACTCGCCGTTCTCCTACGTCGGCGTGGGTCTGGCGCTCCTGCTGCTGGTGATGATCTATCTCCACCGCTCCGCGGCGCCGCGATAAGCGCGCCACGCGCACCCTCTACACCCCCCGTTTGGAGTTATACTCGTGGCGTTCTCCTGGAACCGAAAGGACATACATTAAAACATGGACGACAACAAGACGGGACGCCGCGAATTCCTCAAGGCCAGCGGCGGCGCCATGGGAGCAATGGCCCTCGAACAGGCACCGCTGCGGGCGGCCGAGAACCGGCCCAATTTCCTTTTCATTACTACGGACGGCCACCGTCCGGAGGCGCTCAGCCTGAACGGCAATCCCATCATCCAGACGCCCAACTTCGACCGCATCGGGCACGAAGGCATGCAGTTCCGCAATTCCTTCTGCATCAATGCGCTGTGCCTGCCCTCGCGGGCCACGGTCCTGACCGGCCTGTATTCCCATAGCACCGGCTGCGTGGACAACATGGGCCGCGCGATCCCGCGCGAAACGGCGTGCTTCACCGAGTTGCTGCGCAACGCCGGATACGACACCTCGCTATTCGGCAAAGCCCACATCGGCCGGTGCTGGGAGAGGAACTGGAATTATTACCTCGGCTATCCCGGCGCGGCGACCGATTATTTCTGGCCGCTGATGCAGGAGGGCAAGGACGGCCAGGCCGGCGAGCCGAAGGTCTACCCCGGCTACGTGGAGGACGTCGTCACGGATCATGCCATCAACTGGCTGAAGCAGCCGCGCAACGGGCCGTTCTGCATGATGTTCTGGATGCAGTCGCCGCACGCGCCGTTCTTCCGCCCGCGCCGCCTGTTGGACCTCTACGACGGCGTAAAGATTCCCAAGCCCGCCACGTTCGATGACGATCTGAAAGGATATCCCGGCAAGCCGCGCGCGTTCGCCGAAGCGGACGACCGCATCGGCGACTATATCGAGCATTCGCTGACCAGGGGCAATTGCGCCCGGTCGCTGGAAGAGATGGTGAAGGATTACTATGCCGGCATCGTGGCCGCGGACGAGAACGTCGGCCGGCTTTTCAAGGCGCTGACCGACCTTGGCCAGCTCGACAACACCGTCATCATGTTCTCCTCGGACCACGGATTCTTCATGGGCGAGTGGCGTAAGTACGACAAGCGGCTGATGCACGAGCCTTCCATCCGCGTGCCGATGTTGGTGCGCTATCCGAAGATGATCCGCGCGGGCTCGACCAACGACCGCATGACGCTGAACCTGGATATCGCTCCGACCTTCCTCGAAATGGCCGGCGTGTCCATCCCCAAGCACATGCAGGGGCAGAGCATGGTGCCGCTGTTGAAAGGCGAGGACCCGAACAACTGGCGCAAGGACTGGCTCTACGAATATTACGAATGGCCGGGCGCCCACAACGTGCGCAAGAACCGCGGCGTGCGCACCGACCGCTACAAGTTCATCCACTATTACGAAGCGCCGGAAGAATTCGAGATGTACGATTTGCAGGAAGACCCCGGCGAGAACCACAACCTCTATGGCAATGCGAAGTACGCCTCGCTGGCGTCGGACCTGCGCGGCCGGCTGGAAGAACTGCGCAAGGAAACCGACGACCACTACGTCTATCAGCCGCCCGAGCGGCCGGCGGGCGCGGGCCGTCGGGGCAGGCGCCAGGGATAGATTTCCGCTCCCTACGGTTGCGGCTCTGTTCGGAGCCGCGACCGTAGGGAGCGGTCTTGGAGGAGGGACCTCATGAAATTCGGTGCGAATACCTTTATCTGGGCCGAATCGTTCGGACCGGAGCAGTTCCCTCTGCTCCCGCGGATCAAGGCGGCGGGGCTGGACGGTATCGAGGTTCCGATCATAGACCCGGCCGCCCTTCAGCCCGCGGCGATCCGGCGCGAGCTCGAAAAACACGGCTTGGCGGCGACGGTCTGCTCGGTGCTGCCGCGCGGCCTGAGCCTCATCGTTTCCGATGCCGAGACGCGCCGCAAGACCGTCCGGCACCTCCAGGATTGCATCCGCGCCGCGGCGGAGATGGGAGCGGGCTTGATTGCCGGCCCGCTCTATTCACCCGTGGGCCATTTCACCGGCCGCCGCCCGACGGCGGAGGAGTGGAAGATGGCGGTGGAATCCTGGCGTGAATTGGGGCCGGCGCTCGCGGCGGCGAACATGCGCATCGCCATCGAGCCGTTGAACCGGTTTGAGACCTATTTTCTGAATACCACGGCGGACGCCGCCAGGCTGTGCGACGAGATCGGCGATCCGCGCGTGGGCATCCTGTTCGATACGTTCCACGCCAACATCGAAGAGAAGAGCGTCGGCCCGGCAATGCGCGCGGCGGGCCGCCATTTGAAACACATCCACACCTGCGAGAACGACCGCGGCATTCCGGGCACGGGGAACGTCAACTGGCCGGAGTTTTTCCAGACGGTGCGGGCCATGGGCTACGATGGCTGGATGACCATCGAGAGCTTTGGCTTCAGCCTGGGCGAACTGGCCGCCGCGGCCTCGATCTGGCGCGACCTCGCCTCGACGCCCGAAGCGATCGCCTTCGAGGGGGTCAAGTTCCTGCGCGCGAATACAGCCGGCAGCGCAGGCCTTCAGCCTGCCGTTTCGGCTTAGAGCGGAGATAGTCGCGCGCGAGCCCTTTCGCTGCAATGCGTCAGGCGCTCGGCGCTGGTGGCGCAGGCACTATCGTATCCCGAAGGGCGACTCTTGAAGGCGCCGTTATTCAAGAGACATACCCAATTACGTTCTCTACCCTAGAAACTTCTTAACGCTTACTGCGTTTGAACTCTTTAGGCGAAGAGGGAACCTGTTCGCAATAACCCAGACTGGGCGCCGGTCTTGTTATAAGCGCCATGCAAGCGGCAGGGGCCTTCGAAGATTGTAGGCAGTCGTTTGTCCGCGATCATGAACACCCGCTGGGTATTCATGAATTTATATCGGAGGATGGCATGTATACGGACCCGGGGTCTGGACTTTTCTTTCTGCAAATCATCATGGCAGCGCTTTCCGCGATTGTGTATCGGTTTAGCCGGATCTTCACCGGACGACTGACTTTCACGCGAAGCTCCAAGCCGAACTCAAAGACTTCAAAGGGCTTCTGATCTAATCGGGGACGTGCCGATCCTGCGGCCTTGCACGTGGAGATTTGCGTTTCCCGAAAAAAGAGAGGCTGATGCGTGCTGCGCCGCGTCCTCGTTTGTGCCGCGTTTGCTACCTGGTGTTTCCTGAACACGTGGGTAGAATTTGCCGAGGGGAGATCCGCTTACTTCTCCCGCTATGCCCCGCTGCGGGCGGTCGTGATTCCGGTCCTTTTATGGGAACTGCTCATCACAGCTGGAATGCTTTGCGCCTGGGAAGTCTGCCGGAGATGGCGGCTCGCTAACGCGCTCTCGATTCAGTTTCTATTCCTGGCATCGTGTCTGGTGCCGTTTGGGATTGCCGCGGTGGCGACGCTCCGCGTTTTCCCTTTCGATCTGGCCCCGCTGATTCGCAACCCATGGTTTTGGCCAGCCGCCCTGGTTGCCGCAGTCGTGCCCCTCGTCTGGGCTCTTTTGCGGCCGCGAGCCGCCTCGCGGCTCCTGCGCGGCATATTTCTGTATTCGTGGCCGGTCCTCGCGGTTGTGCTGTTACAGGCTTGGGGAAATCTGCTCAAATTCCCGGCGGCCCGCTATGCCGATCACGCCCTTGCGGCGCCGCTTCCTCCGCAGCCGGCGCGGGTCCGTGTCGTCTGGATCATTTTCGACGAATTGAGCCAGGAGATCGCTTTCGATCGGCGTCCGGAGGGCCTTCATTTGCCGGAATTCGACAGATTGAGGGCCGAGAGCTTTTACGCTTCCTCAGCGCACGCACCCGCCGGCTCAACCGAGCTTTCGATGCCCAGTCTGATATTGGGCCAAAAGGTGGTCGCGATTTTCGATCGGGGGCCGGACCGCCTGGAGTTGCAGATGGCCGCGCGGCCCGGGTTCTCCGAGTGGAGCGGAACCCCCAACGTCTTCGATACGGCTCGGAGCTTGGGTTTCAACACGGCCCTGGTGGGGTGGTTTCACCCCTACGGGCGGCTCCTGAGCCACAGCCTTAGCAAATGCTTCTGGACGGCGGGATGGCTCACATCGGGAATCGAGGAGCCCACCGCGCCGCAAGCGCTGACCGACGCGATGTGGAGCCGCGCCCGCTTGCAATTCGCTGCTCTGCCTCTGGTGGGCCATTTCCCCGGGTTCTTCCCTGGAATCTACCAGCGGAGGGCTAAGATCGAGCGATTCTCGTACCTGCTCGACCGCTCCCGTGAGGTGGTCAGCGACCCCTCCATCGGGCTTGCCTTGATTCATCTGCCGGTGCCTCACCCACCGGCGATCTACAGCCGGTCGGAGAGGAGGATCACCGCCGAAGGGAGGATTGGATACGTGGACAGCGTTGCCCTGGCCGATGATACTCTGGGCATCTTGCGGCGGAGCATGGAACGGGCGGGCCTTTGGGAAAGGACCGCTGTTTTGATCAGCGCTGACCACGGGTGGCGGACTTACCTGTGGCGTGGCGATCCGGAATGGACACCGGATGAAGAGGCGGCATGTCATGGCGATGTCTCTGGAGTGCCTTTTATCTTGAAACTGCCGGGCCAGAAGTCAGGAATCGCCTATAGCAAGCCTTTCGACACGATCGTCACGCGGCAGACCATTACGGACACTTTGAATGGGCGGCTTACCGATCCAAACATGTTGCCCGGCTATATCGGCCGCCTCGCCGAATGTGACCACCGCTAGGGGCTAGCAGCCCATGGTAGAAGTAAGTGCCCTGGAAAACCGGGTACAGGCACCGAAATTCCGCGGGGAGCTGCGTCCTGTTCGCAGCGGGTTAGCGGTGCGGAATTTCGGAGCCAGTCCCCGCTATTCCGACTCGATTAGTTTTGTCGCGGGCTGCTAGGAGCCCCGCCACCGATTAAAATTACGGGGTGGAGAAATACATGCGAAAACAGATGCCAACCTTGGCGGCAACGAACTGAGCGGCGGCGAAGCCATGAGCGCTATAGCCTTGGAACAGGGACCGCGGCGGCCGGCCGACCGGCGGCCCAACTTCATCTTCATCACCACGGACGGCCACCGGCCGGATGCACTGAGTCTCAACGGCAACCGCATTATCCGGACGCCCAACTTCGACCGGATCGGGCGCGAAGGCATCGAGTTTCGCAATTCGTTCTGCATCAATGCGCTGTGCCTGCCCTCGCGCGCCACCGTGCTGACCGGCCTGTATTCGCACAACACGGGCTGCGTGGACAACATGGGCCGCGCGATCCCGCGCGAAACGGTGTGCTTCACCGAGTTGCTGCGCGACGCCGGATACGACACCTCGCTGTTCGGCAAAGCCCACGTGGGCCGGCTCGGGGAACGAAACTGGAACTACTATCTGGGCTACCCCGGCGCGGCCACGGATTATTTCTGGCCGGTGATGGAGGAAGCCCGGGACGGCAAGGTCAGCGCGCCGAAGACCTACGCAGGGTACGTCGAGGATGTGGTCACGGACCGCGCCATCGACTGGCTGAAACAGCCGCGCAGCGGGCCGTTCTGCATGATGTTCTGGATGCAGTCGCCGCACGCACCGGTTTTCCGGCCGCGCCGGTTGCTGGACCTCTACGCTGGCGTCAGGATTCCGAAGCCGGCGACATTCGACGACGATCTGAAAGGATATCCCGGCAAACCGCGCGCGTTCGCCGAAGCGGACGACCGCATCGGCGACTACACCCGGACCTCTACGGCCAAGAGCACCCGCGTCCGTTCGCTGGAGGAGCTGGTGAAGGACTACTATGCCGGCATCGTGGCCGCTGACGAGAACGCCGGCCGTCTCCTCCAGGCGCTGACGGACCTCGGCCAACTGGACAACACCGTGATCGCATTCTCCTCGGATCACGGTTTCTTCCTGGGCGAATGGCGCAAGTACGACAAGCGCTTCATGCACGAGCCTTCCATCCGCATCCCCCTGCTGGTCCGCTATCCGCGAATGGTCCGCGCCGGTTCCACCAACGACCGCATGGTGCTGAACCTGGACATCGCGCCGACTTTCCTGGAGCTGGCGGGGTTGCCGGTGCCGTCGCACATGCAAGGACAGAGCATGGTCCCGCTGCTCAAAGGTGAGGAACCGAAGAACTGGCGCAAGGACTGGCTCTATGAATTCTACGAATACCCAGCCGTGTGCGACGTCCGCAAGAACCGCGGCGTGCGCACCGACCGGTACAAATTCATCCATTATTACGAGGCGCCGGAAGAGTTCGAGATGTACGATTTACAGGAAGACCCCGGCGAGTTGAACAACCTGTACGGCAACCCGCGGTACGCCTCGCTGGCCACGGACCTGCGCGCGCGGCTCGAAGAACTGCGCAAGGAAACCGGCGACCACTACGTTTATCAGCCGCCGGCGCGGCCGGTGGGCCGGGGACGCGGCGGGCGCAGAGCGGGGTAGCCCGCGGATTCCCGCTTGATATAATCGATCCCAGGGAGATTTCTGGGATGCTGAAAGTTGTGGTGTTTGGCGCCGCCGCGCTGGCGGGCGCTTCCATTTCTCTTGCTGCCGGGCTTCCCGCCCACAGCATCGACGGCAACTACATCGAAGCCCGCACGGCGGACACGTGGACTGGCCCCTGTTTCGCAAACGGTGAAATCGAGATGGCCGGCAAAGAAGCCGTGTTCGGCTGGAAAATCAATCACGGCGAATGGCGCGGCGTGAGTCTGGACGGCCTCTCCGTGGTGGGCGTGGTGCGCGCCGTGCACACGCTGGGCAACGATCATGAGCCGATCAATCCCGCCAAAGCGGTGCTGATCGTGGATAGCCGCGCCAACGCCGGGCAGCGGCTGGCGCTCGAGAGTTTCGCCAAAACCATGGCCGGCGACTTGCTGAAAGACGTGGTGAGGGTGGACTTCGCTCCCATCAGTTTGACGGTGGAGAACGGCAATATCCACGGCGGCGCCGCCAAGCTGACGGCGGGCTCACTTGCGGCCATTCAGACGCGCGCCATGAGCGCCGCCGACCACATCTGCGGCAACGAAGTGGTCTGGTATCCGCCGCTGACCAAGCTGGAGCACTCCATGCCGGCCTATGCCCTGGAGGATTCCTTCCACGGCCAGGGCCTCGGCGAAACCTGGAGCGACCCGTACAAGCGCAGCGGCTTCCTGGGGACCTTCCGCGTGGCGAGCGAATAGCGTATCCCCGCCGTCCCGAGGGTCCCGCCCGGCGGGTTGAACCGCGGGGTGTTGGTGAAGTGGAACGAATCGTAGCGGAATTGCAGCGTCACCCGCTCGCGGATCGGGAACTCCTTGTACGCGGCGAAATCTCAGTTGAAGAAGCCGCGGCGCCGCATAATGTTCCGCCCCGGCATTGCCGACGGTGTAACCGAACGGCCGCCCCCTGCCGAAGGGCAGTTCGTAGACTCCGCTGGCGATGAAGCGGTGCGGAACGTCGCTGTTGTCGAGGGACCGCTCGATCCGCAGATTGCGCATGTCCTGGAATCCGCAGCCGTTGGTGTCCCCCTGTGCCGACTCGCCGCATACGTCGCCGCGGCACAACCGACAGCGGCAGATGCGATCCTGGGACCCGGTAAGTCTATGCGCGCCGGCGCAACGGAACGGAGCCTAAATCCTGATAAAATCTCACATTGGATATAATCTAAAGTAGTTCATGGACACCGAGGGGATTAAACGGTCCTTGGAGGGGAGCGGGTTGCGGTGCACGCCGCAGCGCTACGCGGTGATGGCCTTCCTGATGCAGCACACCGGCCATCCCACGGCGGCGGAAATCTTCGAAGGCGTCAATCGTCTGGACCCGCGATCTTCCAGGGCCACGACATACAACAATTTGCGGGACCTGGTGCAGGTGGGCCTGGTGCGGGAAGTGGCGGTGGAAGGCCGCGCCGCGCGATTCGATGCGAAAGGTATGCGGCATCACCATTTCATCTGCGACGGCTGCGGTAGGGTCGAAGATATGGAGTGGTACGATGTGCCGCAGCCTGCCCCGGCCTCCCTCGGAAAACGGGTGCTTCGCGAATGCGAACTGATCTTCCGGGGGCTGTGCGGGAAGTGCGCTCCGCGGCAGGCTTCCCGTTAAGCGGTCGAGACGTGCGGATAGGAGGGGAATGGCGCGCGCCGGCAAACGCGGCCGCCGGCGCTGGAATCGCAAATCGAGGCTGCGTTCGGAGTTCGTCGCAGTTTTTTGACTAATCAAATGAAGAGGAGAATATGGAGAAAGAAATGACCATCGGAGCGGGGGCGCCTGTCCCCGATGCCCAGGAGCAAAACCTGTCAACCGAATCGCAGTGCCCGGTCACGGGCGGCGCCCGCAGACACACGGCCACGGGCGCCTGGACCAACGCGGACTGGTGGCCGAACCAACTGAACCTGAGGATCCTGCACCAGCGCTCGCCCCTATCCAATCCCATGGGCAAGGAATTCAATTACGCCAGGGAATTCAAGAGCCTCGACCTGGATGCCGTAGTCAAGGATTTACACGCCCTAATGACGAGCTCGCAGGAATGGTGGCCGGCCGACTTTGGCCACTATGGGCCGTTGCTCATTCGGATGGCGTGGCACGCCGCGGGGACGTACCGGATCGCCGACGGGCGCGGCGGCGCAGGCTCCGCCGCCCAGCGTTTTGCGCCCCTGAATAGCTGGCCGGACAACGTGAACCTGGATAAGGCACGCCGCCTGCTGTGGCCGATCAAGCAGAAGTATGGCCGGAAACTCTCGTGGGGCGACCTGATGATTCTCGCCGGCAATGTGGCCCTGGAATCGATGGGGTTGAACACTTTCGGTTTCGGCGGCGGGCGCGAGGATATCTGGGAGCCCGAAGAGGACGTCTTCTGGGGTCCCGAGACCAAATGGCTGGGAGACGAGCGCTATCGCGGCGACCGTGAGCTCGACAATCCTCTGGCCGCGGTGCAGATGGGGCTGATCTACGTGAACCCCGAAGGGCCCAACGGAAAGCCGGATCCCATCGCCGCGGCGCGGGACATCCGCGAGACGTTCGCGCGCATGGCGATGAACGACGAGGAGACGGTGGCGCTGATTGCCGGCGGGCACACGTTTGGAAAGACGCACGGAGCCGCCGATCCGAACAAGTATGTCGGCCCGGAACCCGAGGCCGCCGCCATCGAGGAGCAGGGCCTCGGCTGGAAGAACACCTTTGGCAACGGCCACGGCGTGCATACCATCGGCAGCGGGCTGGAGGTCACCTGGACCACGACGCCGGTGAAGTGGAGCAACAACTTTCTGGAAAACCTTTTCAAGTTTGAGTGGGATCTGACGAAGAGCCCGGCCGGCGCGAACCAGTGGCAACCGAAGAACGGCGCGGGCGCGGACACCGTTCCGGATGCGCACGATCCCTCGAAGCGGCACGCTCCGACGATGCTGACGACGGACCTCTCCCTCAGGATGGATCCCATCTATGGGCCGATCGCGAAGCGCTTCCGCGACAATCCGCAGGAGTTCGCGGACGCGTTTGCTAAGGCATGGTATAAGCTGACGCATCGCGACATGGGGCCGCTCTCGCGGCACCTGGGTCCGCTGGTTCCCAAGGAGCCGCTGCTGTGGCAGGACCCCGTTCCCGCGGTGGATCATAAACCGATCGGGGCGCGGGAGATTGCGGCTCTGAAGGCGAAGATCCTGGCATCCGGACTGTCCCTCTCCCAACTGGTGACCACCGCCTGGGCATCGGCGGCGACCTTCCGCGGCTCTGACAAGCGCGGCGGAGCCAATGGCGCGCGCATTCGCCTGGCGCCGCAGAAGGATTGGGAAGCGAACGAGCCGGCCGCCCTGGCCAAGACGATCGAGAAACTGTCGGCGATCCGCGAGGAATTCAACCGCTCGCAGAAGGGCGGGAAGAAAGTCTCGCTTGCCGACCTGATCGTGCTGGGCGGCTGCGCGGCGGTCGAGGAGGCGGCCAAGAGGGCCGGGCACGAGGTGAAAGTTCCGTTTACGCCGGGACGGATGGACGCTTCGCAGGAGCAGACCGATGTGGAGTCGTTCGGCGTGCTGGAGCCGGCCGCGGACGGCTTCCGCAACTACCTCCGGGCGGGACAGCAGCGGCCGGCGGAGGAGTGGCTGGTGGACCGGGCGCAGTTGCTGAGGCTGACAGCTCCCGAGATGACGGTGCTGGTCGGCGGCATGCGCGCCCTGGATGCCAACTTCGGGCACTCCAAACACGGCGTTTTCACCAACCGGCCGGGGACGCTGACGAACGACTTCTTCGTCAACCTCCTCGACATGAATACCAAGTGGCAGCCGTGCCCGGGATCGGAAGGCGTATATGAGGGACGGGATCGCGCGACCGGGGAGCTCAAGTGGACCGGCACGCGGATCGACCTGATCTTCGGATCGAACTCGCAGCTCCGCGCACTCGCCGAGGTCTATGCCTCGAACGATTCGCAAGAGACGTTTGTGAAGGACTTCGCGGCGGCGTGGAACAAGGTCATGAACCTCGATCGCTTCGAGCTTGCTGCTGCCTGAGGGCGGCGAAAAATAGAGCTGCCACATACTGAAGGGCGGGTGCGAAGGGTGTTGCGCCCGCCAATTTCTTTTATTTTCAATAATTTGGGATTGCTGAAAATTTCTCTTGACAGCTATCGCAATCCGCAATATGCTAATCACATATTGCGATATGACGCTTGGTGAAAAGCTCCGTTACCTCCGGGAAGTGGAAGGCACCCTGCGCGGCCTGGCCCGCGAACTCTCGCAGCAGGAACTCGCGCGGCTGATTCAGAAGGAACTCGGCAAATCCATCAGCCAGAGCTACCTCTCGCAGATCGAAAACGGCGCGCGGCCGCACCTCACCAACCCCACCCGGATGCTGCTGGCGAAGTTCTTCAAGGTTCATCCCGGCTACCTGGTGGACGATCCCGAAGGCTTCCACAACGAGCTCATTTCCGACCTCGGCGCGATGGAAAACAAGCTGGATCTGTGGCTGATCAGCGGCGCCGAGCGTTTCCGCCGCGACCCCGAGTTGCAGCACGCGCTACTGGCTTTGGCCCGCCATGCCGACTCGCGCATGTGCCTCATTCTGGCGGGCACCATTCTGGAAAATCCGGGTCTCGCCGAGCGCCTCATGGAGGTGCTGAAATCTCCCCCGCAGAAAAGGATGCCGAAATCATGACCTGGTCCGACTTCTATCTCGCCTGTTTCCTGATCGGGTTCGGCCTGAGCGCCGTGGCTTTCCTCGCCGGGGCCGTGCACCTGCACGTCCCGCACCTGCACATCCATCACGGCATCCACATGCCGGGCGGCGATGGCGAATGCGAGCTTGGCTGGTTCAACTTCGGAACCGTGGCCGCCTTTCTCGCCTGGTTCGGCGGCACCGGATATCTGCTGGAGCACTACTACGGCGTCTGGTTCGTGGCGGCGTTGATCGTCGCCACGGTGAGCGGCATCGGGGCCGCGTCCATGGTCTTCTGGTTTCTCGCCAAGGTGCTGCTGGCGCGCGAAGCCGCGCTGGATCCCGCCGATTACGATATGACGGGCGTGCTCGGCAAGCTTTCGATCGGCATCCGCGCCGGCGGCACCGGCGAAATGATTTATTCGCAGGAAGGCACGCGCCGCGTCGCCGGCGCGCGCAGCGAGGATGGCGCCGCCATCCCCAAGGGCACTGAAGTTGTGGTCACGCGTTACGAAAAAGGGATTGCCTACGTCCGCACGTGGGAAGAAATGGCGGGCGGGCTGGAGAAGACAAGCGTATGAATCCGACGATCCTGTTCGCGCTGTTGATGATCCTGGCCGTCGTGTTTCTGATGGCCATGTTTGCCAAGCTCTTCCGCAAGGCCGGACCGCACGAAGCCATTATCGTCTACGGCTTCCGCGGCACGCGCGTGGTGAAGGGCCACGGCACTGTGATTTTCCCCATGGTGGAAACCTGGCATGGGCTCTCGCTCGAGCTGATGTCTTTCGATGTGGCCCCCAAGCAGGACCTCTACACCCGGCAGGGCGTGGCGGTGACCGTCGAAGCGGTGGCGCAGATCAAGGTAAAGTCCGATCCCGAATCCATCCTCACCGCCGCCGAGCAATTTCTCACCAAGCCGCCGGACGAGCGCGAGGGCCTGATCCGGCTGGTGATGGAGGGCCACCTGCGCGGCATCATCGGGCAGCTCACGGTGGAGGAGATCGTCAAGCAGCCCGAGATGGTCGGCGACCGCATGCGCTCCACCTGCGCCGATGACATGAACAAGATGGGCCTGGAGGTCATTTCCTTCACCATTAAAGAAGTCCGCGACAAGAACGAGTACATCACCAACATGGGCCGGCCGGACGTGGCGCGCATCAAGCGCGACGCCGACGTGGCCGGGGCCGAAGCCAGCCGCGACACGGCCATCAAGCAGGCGCTGGCCGCGCGCGATGCCGCGGTGGCGCGGGCGCAGGCCGACCAGGAGCGCGTGCTGGCCGAGGCGCTCTCGCAGACCAAGCAGGCCGAAGCGCAGCGCGACCTGGAAGTCAAGAAGGCCGAATACCTCCAGACGGTCAAGAAGCAGCAGGCGCAGGCGGACAAGGCGTACGAGATCCAGACGAACGTGATGCAGCAATCGGTGACGGCGGAGCAGGTCACGATTCAGCAGGTGCAGAAGGAGCACGAGGTCAAGGTGCAGGAGGCCGAGATCCAGCGGCGCGAGCGCGAGTTGACGGCCACCGTGCTCAAGCAGGCGGAATTCGAGCGCAAGCGCATCGAAACGCTGGCCGAAGCGGAGAAGGCCCGCCTCATGATGGAGGCCGAAGGCAAGGCCGCGGCCATCCGCGCGCAGGGCGAAGCCGAAGCCGAGATCATCTTCAAGAAAGGCGACGCGGAAGCGCGCGCTATGAATGTGAAGGCGGAAGCCTACCAGGAATTCAACCAGGCGGCCATCGTCGACAAGCTGATTACCGCCATGCCCGACGTGGTCAGAGCGCTGGCCTCGCCGTTGGCCAATGTGGACAAGATCACGGTGGTCTCGACGGGCAACGGCGATGCCGCCGGGTTGAACAAGATCACCGGCGACCTTACCAAGATGGCCGCGCAGATTCCGGCGCTCTTTGAAACGCTCTCCGGGATGCCGCTCCAGGAGTTGCTTTCGAAGGTTCGTCTGATCGGCGACAAATCGCCGAAGCCGGAGGCAAAGGCGAAAGGAGCGGCGGAGTAAAAGTCGCGAGTTGTGAGTGATGAGTTGTGAGTAACTCATAACTCATCACTCACAACTCATAACTCAAGGAGCATTCCCATGGCACTCTTAGAGAGAGTTTCGACGTTAATCCGGGCCAATCTCAACGACCTCGTCGACAAGGCCGAAGATCCCGAAAAGATGATCAAGCAGGTCATTCTGGACATGCAGAACCAACTGCTCCAGGTCAAGACGCAGGTGGCGATTTCCATCGCGGACCAGCACGTGCTCGAAAAGAAGCTGAAGGAAAACGAGGAGAACGAGCAGCAGTGGCTGAAGCGCGCCGAGATGGCCGTGGACAAGGGCGACGATGCGCTGGCCCGCGCGGCCGTCGAGCGCGCCATGAGCTGCCGCTCGATGGCGGACAGCTTCCGCCAGCAGGTGGAGGACCAGAAAGCACAGGTGGAAAATCTGAAATCGGCGCTGCTGAAACTCCAGCAGAAGCTGGCCGAGGCCGAATCGAAGAGCGAGATGCTAATCGCCCAGCACCGCCGCTCGCGGGCCCTCAAAAAGGCGAATGACGCCGGCGCCGCGGCGGGCGCCGATTCCAATTCCGCCGCCTTCGACCGGATGAAGGAAAAAGTGCAGCACACGGAGTCCACGGCGCAGGCGGCAGCCGACCTGGCGGCCGACGACGTCGAAGGCCGCTTCGCCGCCCTGGAGAAGGAGCAGGAGATCGAGCGGCTGCTCGCCGAAATCAAGAGCAAGCGGAAATAGCAGGAGGGCCCGACATGACTTACAAATCCGAATTCGATTGGTGTACACTAGCGGCCATCGCGTTCACGGCCGCGGCCGTTGCGCTCGGCGTGGACTACTGGATCGGCGGGCCGATCGTGCTGGTGCTGCTGCTGTGCGCCTGGCCGCAGTCGTACGAGATCCGGCGCGAAGGGCTGCTGGTGCGCACTGCGCTGACGCGGCAGTTCATTCCCTATGCGGCCATCTGCTCGGTGGAGCCGGTCTCATGGCCCACCCGCCTGCGCGTTCAATACGCCGCGGCTTCCGAGTTGCTGATCGCCCCGGCGGCGCGCGCCGCGTTCGTGGCCGACATGGCCAAGCGGACGCCGCACCTCATCCGCCGCGGCTACCGGCTGGTGCCGGCGTTCGCATGAGACTCGGCCTGCTCGATCCGCGCCAGCTCCGCCGCGTAGCGCTCCAGCTCCGCCGGCGGCACCGTGACGAGGTCTTTCTCCATGTCCTCGCCGGTCTCGATGAGGTGCGTCAGGTGCATCTGCGCCAGCCGCGCACACCAGGGGTCGTCCATGGCGCGCGCGCGCCCGGAGGGCGCCCCGCGGCTGATGCGCACGAGCTCGGCGTGCGGCAGCGCGATGGTCTTCTCCGTGCGCGCGCCCCGCTCGTCCTCAAGGATGAACTTCACATCCACGGTATCGGCGTGGCGCAGAGAAATGGCAGTCTGCAACCACTTGAAAAGGACCCGGAACTTGCGGCCGAAGGGATCCGGCCCGGCCTCGAACTCGCGAAAATTGAGCATCAAATTCCATTTCACCACAGAGCCACAGAGAACGCAGAGGAAGCACAGAGGAGCCGTTTATGTTTTCTCCGTGAAACCTCCTGTTCTCTGCGCCTCCGTGGTGAATCCATAGCTTACAATGGCAGTGGAATGCTCATAGCCGAACTCGTCTCTCCTCATCAATTCCAACTCGCCGAGAGGCCCATCGAAGACCCCGGTCCGGGCGAAGTGCAGGTGCGCGTGAACGCCGTCGGCATCTGCGGGTCCGACGTCCACTGGTATTCCGATGGCGGCATCGGCGATACGCCGGCCATCTTTCCCGCGGTCCTCGGGCATGAGCCCGCGGGCACAGTGGTGAAGACCGGCCCCGGTGTCACCGGCTGGTCGCGCGGCGACCGCGCGGCGTTCGAGCCCGCCATCTATTGCTACAACTGCGAATTCTGCCGCGCCGGCCGGCACAACCTGTGCTCGAATACCCGCTTCCTGAGCAACCCCGGCGAGCCGGGTTTCTTCCGCGAGTTCGTGAACCTGCCCGCGGGCAACCTGCTCGCCATCCCGTCCAGCTTGCCGCTCGAGGTTGCCACCATGTTCGAGCCGCTGGCGGTGGCGCTGCACTCGATGAAATTCGCGGCCATCGAGCCAGGGGAAACGGTGACGGTTTTCGGCGCGGGGCCGATCGGCCTGTTGACCATCGCCTGTTTGAAGACGGCGCGCGCGGGGCGCATTTGGGCCGTCGAGCCGGTGGCGCACCGCCGCGAATTGGCGCGGCACATGGGCGCGGATGTGGCGATCGATCCGGGCGAAGGCGATCCGGTCCGCCAGGTTCTTGCCGACACGGGGCAGCGCGGGGTGGATTGCGCGCTCGATTGCGCCGCCAGGGAGCACACCACGAACCAGGCGCTACACGCCGCACGCGTCGGCGGGCGGGTGGTGCTGACGGGCATCCATGCCGGCCTTTGCTTTCCGATCGAGCTTTCTCCCATGCGCCGCAAGGAGCTGGCGTTTTTCAACGTGCGGCGCTCGAACCACCAGTCGGAAGCCGCCATCGAAATGCTGGCGGAGAACACCGGGCTGTTCGCGCCGCTCATCACGCACACGCGGCCGCTGGCGCAGATCGCCGAGGCGTTTTCCATCGTCGAGCATTACAGGGATGGCGTGGGCAAGATGCTGGTGAAGTAACCTCACCCCTTCCGGCCGAACACCGTAATATCCAGTCCCGGCGGCTCGTGCCCCATGGCCCGCAGAAAGCCAGCCACCTGCCCGCGGTGATGGGTGCCGTGGTTCACCACGTGCAAAATCACCTGCCACAGCGGCATCGTCCAGGTGCGGCCCTTCGAGTCGGTCCAGGTAAACGGCGCGACAACCGCGGTGTCGTCCAAGCGCTCCGCCCACAGCCGCAGCCGCTCATGCACGGCCGGCCAGTCGTTCTGCAACACCGCGAGGCTGCGGTAGGCCTCGGTTGCGTAGCCAGGATGCGGCTCGCCCGACAGCCGCGCCAGCCACACGCGGTCGGGTGGCCCAGGCGGTGTAGTCGATGGCGGCGCGAAGTGCGTTGGTGAAATCACCCATAGGCCAATTGTTTCACGGCGCCGGCTCGACGTGCACGAGCACGTCGGCCACCCAGTCGAGCGTCTCCTTGATGTGGATGCGCACGTCGGTGGCGATCTGGTGCGACTGCCGCACGGTCATCTCGGGATCGACTTCAAGATGCAGGTCGACGTGATAGCGCAGGCCGGTCTTGCGGGCGAAGCATTTCTCCACGCCCCTCACGCCGGCCACATCGGACGCGGCGCGCCGGATCTCGTTCATGTGCCGCTCGTCGGGCATGGTGTCGATGAGATGCATCGCGGTGTCGCGCGAGACGCGCAGGCCAGTGAGCACGACGATGATCCCGACGATGAAGCCGCCGTAGGCATCGGCGTCGCGCAGGCCCACGGGATCGGCGAGCGCGAGGCCTACGGCGATCAAAGCCGAGGAGGCCGAGATGGTGTCCATGGTGTCGTTCCAGGCGTCGGCGGCGAGCGCATCGCTATTCAGCCGCCGGGCGTAGCGGAACTTGAGCCCGGCCAGTCCGGCTTTCAGCACCGCGGAAGCGATCAGCGGCCAGATGACGTACTCCGCGAGCGGCGCGCGCGGCACGCCGGCGCGCAGCAGCGAGCCGTAGCAGATGAGCGCGCCGCCGGCGGTGAGCAGCAGGCCGATGAGCAGCCCGGTGAGGATCTCGATGCGGCCGTGGCCGTAGGGGTGGTCTTTATCCGCGGGCTTGGCCGCCAGCGTGAGGCCCAGCCAGACGAAGCCGGAAGCGAAGACGTCGCCGCCCGATTCGAGGCCATCGGCCACCACGGCGGTGGAGTGGCCGGCGAGGCCCACGATGATCTTGGTGAGCGCCAGCGCAGCACTGACCATCATTCCGGCAATGGCAACGCGCTGGCCGGTGGACATTCAGAGAGCCGGAGCCCATTCACCGCAGAGCCACGGAGAGCACAGAGGAAGCACGGAGGAAACCAAATATTCCTCTGCGTAATCTCTGCGTTCTCTGTGCCTCTGTGGTGAGCGCATTTGTTACGCTCTTGCGGGATCCACCTTTTCGGTATCCACGGCGAGCTCGCCGAAGGCGGCGGCGGCTCTGGCGGCGTCGAACTTGCCTTCGCGGGCGAGGCGCGAAAGCGCGGCGGCGGCGATCGATTCCGCGTTGTTCTCGAAATGGCGGCGCAGGTATTCGCGGTTGTCGCTGCGGCCGAAGCCGTCGGTGCCGAGCGCCTCGAGCCGGCCGTGCAGCCACGGGGCGATCTGGTGGGCCACCACCTTCATGTAATCCGTGGCGGCGACGATGGGGCCGTCGGCATCCTTCAGCGCCTGGAGGATGTAGGGCGTGCGCGCCGGCTCGGCGGGATGCAGCCGGTTCCAGCGCTCGGTGGCCAGTGCGTCGCGGCGCAGTTCGTTGTAGCTGGTGACGCTCCACACGTCGGCCGCTACGCCGTATTTCTCGGCCAGGATCTGCTGCGCGCGCAGCGCTTCGTTGAGAATCGGGCCGCTGCCGAAGAGCTGCACCACGGCTTTGCCGCCTTCCGCCACCTTGTAGCGGTAGATGCCCTTGAGGACCTCCTCCGGGTCGAGGCCCTCGGGCATGTGCGGCATGGCGTAGTTTTCGTTGTAGAGCGTCAGGTAATAGAAGCGGTCCTGCCGCTCCTGGTACATGCGGCGGATGCCGTCCTGCACGATGATGGCGATCTCGTAAGCGTGGGCGGGATCGTAGGTGACGCAGGTGGGCACGGTGCTGGAGAGCACGACGCTGTGGCCGTCCTGGTGCTGGAGGCCTTCGCCGGAGAGCGTGGTGCGGCCGGCGGTGCCACCGCAGAGGAAACCTTTGCCGCGCGCGTCGCCGAAGGCCCAAACGAGGTCGCCCACGCGCTGGAAGCCGAACATCGAATAGTAGATGAAGAACGGGATCATCTCCACGGCGTAGTTCACGTAAGCGGTTCCGGCGGCGGTGCAGGAAGCCATGCAGCCGCCCTCGGTGATGCCCTCTTCCAGGATCTGGCCGTCTTTGGATTCCTTGTAATACAGGAACATCTCGGCGTCGTGCGGCTTGTAGAGCTGGCCCTGGCTGGCGTAGATGCCGAACTGGCGGAACAGCGATTCCATGCCGAAGGTGCGGGCTTCGTCCGGGATGATGGGCACCACGCGCTTGCCGATCCGCGGGTGCTTCAAGAGCAGCGCAAGGATGCGGACGAACGCCATGGTGCTGGACACCTCGCGGCCGGACGAGCCTTCGAGCGATTCCTTGAAATATTCGAGCGGCGGCGCCTCGATGTGGCTGGCCGGCACCGGGCGGAAGGGCATGTAGCCGCCCAATTGGCGGCGGCGCTCGTGCAGGTACGCCATCTCGGGGCTGTCCGACGGCGGGCGGAAGAATTCGGCGTTGCGCGCGGCCTCGTCGGGAATGGGGATCTCGAAGCGCGAGCGGAAGTGCGCGATTTCCTGCTCATTGAGCTTCTTCTGCTGGTGGGTGATGTTGCGGCCTTCGCCGGCTTCGCCGAGGCCGTAGCCCTTGATGGTGTGGGCCAGGATGACCGTGGGCGTGTCCCGGGTTTCGAGTGCCACGCGGTAGGCGTTGAACACCTTCTGGGGATCGTGGCCGCCGCGGCGCAGGCGCATCAGGTCGTCGTCGCTCAGGTGGGAAACCAGGTCCAGCAGCTCGGGATACTTGCCGAAGAAATTCTTGCGGATGTAAGAGCCGTCCTTGGTGATGTAGGTCTGGAATTCGCCGTCCACCACTTCGCCCATGCGCTTCTGGAGCAGGCCGGTCGAGTCGCGGGCCAGCAGCTCGTCCCAATCCTCGCCCCAGATCACCTTGATGACGTTCCAGCCGGCGCCGCGGAAGGCGGCTTCGAGCTCCTGGATCACCTTGCCGTTGCCGCGCACGGGGCCGTCGAGGCGCTGGAGATTGCAATTGATAACAAAGATGAGGTTGTCGAGTTTCTCGCGCGAGGCCAGCGTGAGCGAGCCCATGGATTCGGGCTCATCCATTTCGCCGTCGCCGAGGAAGGCCCAGATTTTGCGCGGCGTGGGAGGGATGATGCCGCGGTTTTCCAGGTAGCGCATGAAGCGGGCCTGATAGATGGCGTTGATCGGCCCAATCCCCATCGAGACCGTGGGGAAGCGCCAGAAATCCGGCATGAGCCAGGGGTGCGGGTACGAGGAGAGCCCGGGATGCTCGCGCAGTTCGTGGCGGAAATTCTTCAGGTGCTCCGGGGTGAGGCGCCCTTCGAGATATGCGCGCGCGTAGACGCCGGGCGAGGCGTGGCCCTGAAAGTAGACGAGGTCGCCGGGCTGGTCCGCGTAGGCGGCGTGGAAAAAGTGGTTGAAGCCGACCTCGTAAAGCGTGGCCAGCGACGCGTAGGTGGAGATGTGGCCGCCGATACCGGGGTCGTACTTGTTCTGCCGCACCACCATGGCCATGGCGTTCCAGCGGACGAGGCTCTTGATCCGGCGCTCCATGGCACGGTCGCCGGGGTAAGGGATCTCGTCCTCCGGGGGGATGGTGTTAATGTACGGGGTGTTGAGGTGAACCGGAAGCTCGACGGCGTTGGCCCGCGCGTGCTCGCCGAGTTGGTCCAGCAGATACGCCGCGCGGTCCGGCCCGGATGCATCGATGATTTCATCCAGCGCCTCTACCCATTCCGCAGTTTCACGTGGATCCAGATCCACGACCCTCTCGTTCCGTTTCTGGTGCATGGATACTCTCATTATACTGGCGAAGGGCCGCCGGTCAGCCGTCAACGGGTGCGGTTTACAATGAGGACAGCGGAGGACTCAACACGCGCGAAAAGGCTATTGCAAAGCGGGCGATCTATCGTATAAGAGTAATAGTTCGGGAGGAACATCCATGGTCGAATGTCCGGTATGCGAAGGCAAGATCGATATTGATGAAGTGGACGTGGATGAAGGCGATACTATCAGTTGCGATGAGTGTGGCGCGGCCCTGAGAGTCGTGGGCACCGACCCCCTGGAGCTGGAGTCGGCGGAAGAACTCGAAGAGGACGACGAAGAGGACGAGGATTTCCTGGACGAGGACGAGGAGGAGGAGTCGGATGAGGATTGGAAGTAGAAGAGCGGCATGCGCATTTCTGCCTGTGTTGCTTTTCGGCCTTCTGCTTCCTCCGGCGGCTCTCAGCCAAGGGAAGAAGCATAAGGGGACGGAGCAGACCCGGAGCGTGGAAGGGGTCGTGACCCAGGACAGCGGCGCCGTGGTGAATGGGGCCGTCGTGCAGTTGAAGAACACCAAGACCCTGGAGATCCGCTCGTACTTCACCAAGAACGACGGCCAGTATTATTTCAACGGCCTGAGCCCGGACATCAACTACGAGCTGAAGGCCAGCTACCAGGGCGCTTCCAGCGGCACCAAGACCCTGAGCTCGTTCGACTCGCGCAAAGAGGCGCGGATCAATCTGAAACTTAACAACAAGAAGTGAGCGGCGGCGCGTCCGCCGCCGCGTTTAACACGGCGAGAGCGGTCCAGGACGGTCCGCTATCCCCGGTCCAGAATCTCTTTGTGCCAGCCCTCGTCGCGAAATCGTGGTGACGGCTCGAAGGGCTGCCCGGCGCGCGGGTCCTTGTCCATCGGCGCGATCCCCGTGGTCTGGAGATACCACACCGCCAGCCGCTCCAGCAGGGCGTGCTGCACCGCCGCCGCGCCTGGTTGTCCGTAGAGGTTATGCATCTCCCTCGGGTCGTCCCGATACGAGTACAGTTCGCTCTGCCCCTGCGGCCGCAGGATGAGTTTGTGCTCGCGCGTGCGCACCATCGCGGAGCGCGAAATCATGAGCGGCTGCGTGAGTTGCAGGTGAATCTTGGGGTAGTAGATCTCCCCCTCGGGCGCCGGGGGCTCGAAACATTGCGGCTCGTAAATGTTGTATCCGCCTTCGCAGAACGCCGCCCGGGCCGGGTCCCCCGCCGCGCCGCGCAACTGCGCCACCAGGCTGCGGCTGAAATGCGTGTGCCGCGCCGGCACTTCGGCCAGATCCAGACACGTGGCCATGACGTCGAACTGCTCGTTCATCTCGTGGACCACGTGGCCCGCCGCGCCGCCCGGCATCCGCCCGATCAGCGGAACGTGCGTGAGCACGTCCTCCAGCCCTGACGGCCATTTCTCGATGAGCCCGAAATCGCCCGCGTAATCGCCGTGGTCGCTCAGCAGGAAGATCGCCGTGTCCTTCGTCCGGCCGGTCCGCTCCAGGGCGTCCATCACTTCGCCCAGCATCCAGTCCGTGTAGCTCACCATCCCCAGATAGACCGCGTGAATCTTGCGGAGCGTGTCCTCGGAAAGCGACGAGATATTAAACGTGCTGCGGATCCCCTCGTGGAAATCCGGGCGCCGCGGCAGATTGCGCGGAATCAGCGCCGGCAGCGACGCGGGATTGTACATATCGTGGAAATCCGCCGGCGCGGTATACGGCGGATGCGGCGACGAAAGCGGCAAAAACACGCAGAACGGCCGCTCCTGCTCCTTGCGCTCGAGGATCTTGATGCCCGCCGCGACGTTGCGGTAGTCCCCGGTCGCCCGCCGGTCGCCGCCCGCGTTCATCAGAAAGGAATAGTGCCGCGGATCGCCGACCGGCCACGGGTTCCGCCCGCCCCGGCCGCCGCCGCGCGCCGCCGGCGTCTCCAGGCCGTAGTAGTTCCACTCGGTGGCGCTGTCGTAGAACGATTCCGACGCCAGCGCGTCGTTCTTCCCGTACCAGAAGACGTCGTATCCGCCCTGCTTCAGGTATCGGAACAGGTTGGGCTCATCGCGCCGCAGAAAATAATACAGGCTGCGGTGCCCGCGCACGCTTACCGGCCATCCGGTCAGCAGGCTGCATCGCGAGGCCCCGCACACCGGATATTGCACGTGGGTATTGCTGAAGCGCACGCCGGTCGCCGCCAACCGGTCCATGTTGGGCGTGCGGCACACCGGGTTGCCGTAGCACGCCAGCGCATCCGCCCGCAGCTCATCCGGCATAAAAAGGACCAGGTTCGGGCGGCGGACCGCCGGACCGCGCGACGGCGGTGCGGTCTGCGCGGCGTTCAACGCCGCGCCCGCCGCGCCCAATCCTGCTGCACCGAGCAGCCCTCTTCGCGAAAGTTGTTTGCCGTTCATGCCATATACTCTATCGCGGTGACGATCCGGCCGAATAGTCGGGCGGAGGTGCCGCGTGTTTTGCAATTTGTAAGCTCACGGATGATATGCTGAGGAATGCGCGAATACCGGTATCAAACTCCCCACGGCATCGGCGTGACGCGCGCGGTCGCAAAGGGCAATTTTCAGAAAGGCCTGAAGCACCTGCTGCGCGCGCTGGACCGGCGCCGAGGCATCTATCTCTCTTCGGGATATGAGTATCCCGGGAGGTATTCGCGATGGGACATCGCGTCTATCTGCCCACCGCTGGAGATCGTGGCGTACGACCGGAGGGTCGAGTTTCGGCCGCTGAACGAGCGCGGGCGGAGGATCGCCGAGATGCTGCACCCGGTGCTGGCGGGGCATCCACACTGGGAAGAGTTCGGGCTGGAGAACGGCGGATTGGCCGGGCGGCTGAAGCCGCTGCCGGAGCTTTTTCCGGAGGAAGAGCGGAGCAAGCAGCCGTCGGCGTTTTCGATTCTGCGGGCGCTGATCGAAGAGTTCGGCGGCGAGCCGGATTCGCGGCTGGGGCTGGTAGGCGCGTTCGGGTACGACCTGCTGTTTCAGTTCGAACCGATCGAGAAGAAACTGCCGCGGAGCGGGCACAAGGACCTGCACCTGTTCCTGTGCGACGACATCTGGTACATGGACCGCAAGCGGGAACAGGTGGAGCGGTTCCGGTACGAGTTCGAGCGCGAGGGCGTGACGACGCGGGGCCTGGCGCGGGACGGCGCGGCGGTGCGCGGCGCGGCGAAGCGGCTCGAAGCGGGGCCGATCGTCTCCGACCACACGCCGGAAGAGTACATGGCGAACGTGGAGACGGTGCGGGAAGGCATGCGGCGCGGGGATTACTACGAAGTCGTGCTGCGGCAAACGTTCCGCACGCCGTATTCGGGCAAAGCCAGCGAGCTGTTCGAGCGGGTGCAGAAGGCCAGCCCGAGCCCCTACGAATTCTTCCTGCAATTCGGGGATGAGCAGCTTGTCGGGGCATCTCCCGAGATGTTCGTGCGGGTGGAGGGGCCGCGGGTGGAGACGTGCCCGATTTCAGGCACCGCGCAGAGGACCGGCGATCCGCTGCGGGACGCGGACAATATCCGCGAGCTGCTGAAATCCACGAAAGAGGAATCCGAGCTGACGATGTGCACGGACGTGGACCGGAACGATAAATCTCGCGTGTGCGTGCCGGGGAGCGTGCGGGTGATCGGGCGGCGGCTGATCGAATCGTACGCGGGTGTGTTCCACACGGTGGATCACGTGGAGGGATTTTTGAAAGACGGGTTCGATGCGCTGGACGCGTTTTTGAGCCACATGTGGTCGGTCACGATGATCGGGGCGCCCAAGAAGGCGGCGGCGCAGGCGATCGAGGTGCTGGAGCGGGACGCGCGGGGGTGGTATGGCGGCGCGGTGGGAATGATTTCGCTGAACGGCGGTATCAACACCGGGATTCTGATCCGCACGACCTATTTGCGGGACGGCGTGGCCGCGTATCCGGTGGGCGCGACGCTGCTCTACGATTCGGTGCCAGCGATGGAAGAGCGCGAGACGCGATTGAAGGCGACCGGATTTTTCCGCGCGCTGGGCGGGCCCGGAGGGCACGAGGCGGCGCCGGCGGGCGCGGGGGCGCAGAGCGGGAGCGTAACGGGCGGCGCGGGGGCGAAGCTGCTGCTGGTGGACAACGACGACTGCTTCATCCACACGCTGGCCAACTACGCGCGGCAGACGGGCGCGGAAGTGGTAACGTATCGCGCGGGATTTCCGGCGGAGCTGATCGAGCGGGTGGCGCCGAGCCTCATTCTGATCTCCCCGGGACCGGGACGGCCGGAAGATTTCGGCGTGCCGGAGCTGGTGCGGACGGCTGTGCGGCTGGGCGTGCCGGTGTTCGGAGTGTGCCTGGGACTGCAAGGGATTGTGGAGGCGTTCGGCGGCGAGCTGGGCGTGCTGGATTACCCGATGCACGGGAAGCCATCGCCGGTGCGGCACCGGGGCGTGGGGGTTTTCGAGGGCATGCCCGATCCATTTCAGGTCGGACGGTATCATTCGCTGTTCGCCAAGCGCCCAACGTTGCCGAACTGCCTGGAGGTGACGGCCGAATCGACGGACGGGGTGATCATGGCGGTACGGCACAAGGAACTACCGATTGAAGCGGTGCAGTTCCATCCGGAATCGATTCTGACCGCGGACGGCGGGCACGGGCTGAAGCTGATGGAGAACGCCATTAAGCTGGCGCGGGCGAAGGTGGCCACGCGCTAGCCCGCATTTCCGCATTCGCGGGAATGATGGCGAAATGCGCGCCTAATCCAAGGCGCCCAGGAGCCGGCGGACCAGAATGAGTTGCCCGAGGTGATAGGCGTTGTGATCGGCGGCGAGGAGCGCTTCGCGCAGCAGCGTCTGGCCGTCGCCCCAGGGGATGCGCTTGTAGAGGTCGTGCGCCGGGTCGCGGAGCAGCGCTGCGAAAGCGGCGAGGTCTTCGCGGAAGGCGTGGACGGATTCGTTCCACTCCTGCTTGCTTTTGGGCGCGGGCGATTCCGGCCAGTAACCCTCGGGCCATTTCGGCGAAACGTAGGCGGCCGACTGGCTGAAGCGCAGGATATCGTTCTGCGCGATGCGCATGTGCTCGAGGAGTTCCCAGGCGGAGTGCGGCGCGCCCGGCGGGCGTAGGCCCAACTTGTCATGCGGAAAATTCTTGACCGCCTGCTCTAAGGTGATGTGGGCATGGCCGCTCTGGAGCAGTTCGATCAACTGCTCGCGGAGGGCTTCGTCGGTTCGGGACGGTGCGCTCATAGTTCTCCTTTCAGGATCTCCGCTTCGGTATACTCAGCGATTTCCAATCCGCCGCCCGAAAATGTTTGGCGAGCAGAATGATCTGCCCTATGTGAGAGGCGTAATGGGCGATCTGGCGCTGAATGGCCTGCATCGCCGAATAGGGTTGGCCGCCGATGGTGACGGTGCGGGCGAGATCGGGCTCGGCCAGCGGCTCGAGGGCGGAGAACACCAGGCGCCAGCCGGCCTCCCAGGATTCCATTAGCGCCGCACGCGTGGGCGGAGGATCGGCGAACTCGCTGTCGCGATGGCGGTCGGGTTTTTCCCCGTCGGTGGTCAGGAAATCCGTCCAGCGCGACCGCATGTTGCCCACCATGTGCTTCACCACGACGGCGATGGAGTTCATTTCGGAATCGAGGACCGCAAACAGCTCATCGTCCGAAACCTGCGCCATCGCGGCCTCGGCGAGTTGTTTGTAATGGCGGAGCAGGAACAGCGAGTCTTCGAGATAGGAGGTGGTGAACCGGTGAGGCACTCATTTATGATAAGCCCGGCCTCCTGAAGGAGAAGTGTGAGCGGAAACACGGACTGCGCGGTGATACCGGTCATATCATTGAAAACGATATTCGCGGCCACTGCCGTAGCGGAGGAATTCGTGCGAAGGTCGAAAATGTATACCGTGCTCGTGGGCGTATTGTGCGGAAGCGGTGCGCTGTTGTTGTGGGGGGCGAAGAAATCGCCGTTTACGCCGCACGAGAAGGCATATTATGCCGATCCGAGTCTGATCCAATTTGTGCGCCCGGGCTTCATCATTAAAGTGGTTTCGGCGAACATCGCCGGGGATGGCACCATCAGCGTGGATTACAAGCTGACGGACCCCGACGGCGCGCCGCTCGATCAATCGGGTGTGCTGACCCCCGGTCCGATCTCGCTCGGTTCGCGGCGGCGCACATTCCGCAGGGGACGAACGAGTTTGTGTCGTATGTTGTTCAGACCGAGAAGGCCGCTACGGGCACGGGCACGGCCACGGACCCCGCGCCGGATTCGGGCGGCACCACGCAGACCGTCTCGCTGGGCGAGTATGTCTACACGTTCGGCACGAAGGCGCCCGCGGGGGTCGCCCCGACGGACACGAACCGCATCGGGATTTTCGGCTCGCGGAACCTGACCGAGTTCGACTTGGGCACCAATTACGCGGATACGACTTACGACTTCGTGCCGGCCGGCGGCACGCCGGCGCCGCGGGACATCGTGAAAACCGCCGATTGCAACCAGTGCCACGGGCTGCCCAACGGGATGACGAGCGTCACCGGTTCGGCCGGCATGTCGCACCATGGCGGCCGGCGGCGCAGCGTGTCGCTGTGCATCATGTGCCACCAGCCGCAGAACACCGATCCCAATACCGGCCATTCGCTGGACTTTAAGGTCATGATTCACAAGATCCATGACGGCAGTTCGCTGCCCAGCGTGCAGGCGGGCAACCGGTACTTTATCGGCACGGGTTCGAACCCGCTGCACGACTGGTCCACGGTGGTGTTCCCGGCCGATGTCCGGCGCTGCGAGGTCTGCCACAATCCCAAAAACGGCGCCTCGCAGACGAATTACTGGCTCACCATGCCCAGCATGGCGGCATGCGGCTCCTGCCACGACAACGTCAATTTCACCAGCGGCCAGAACCATCCCGGCGGGCCGCAGGTGGATAACAGCTTGTGCGCCAATTGCCACATCCCGCAGGGCGAGTTGCCTTTCGACGCGTCCATCAAGGGCGCGCACCTGGTGCCCACCGATACCAAGCTGACCTGGCCGCTCAATCCCGATCCCATGGTGAATGGCGTCACGGTGGCGATCACGAAAGTGACCAACACCGCGGCCGGGCAAGCCCCCGCGGTGGCGTTCACGGTGAAGGACGTGAACGGAAATCCGCTGGCGGTCTCCGACCTCTCAGCGCTGCGGTTCACCATGGCCGGGCCGACTCCGGATTACGGCTACACCAGTTTCGGCTCGGACGTGACCACGCCGGGGTACGTGCAGGAGGACGCATCGAAAGCCTCCAACTGCGCCTCGACGGGCGTATGCACGTACACCTTCCAGCACGCCGTGCCCTCGAATGCCACCGGCACTTACTCCATCGGCGCGGAGGCGGAGCGCACGGAGATGGTCCTGCCGGGCACCACCTCGGCGATGACCGTTACCACCGGCGCGCCCAACCCGGTAGTGTCTTTTGCGGTGAGCGGCTCGACCGTCAATCCGCCTCCCGCGGTGGTGAGCACGTCGAATTGCGACGAGTGCCACGCCAACTTGCAGGCGCATGGAGGGCTGCGGGACAACACCCAGTACTGCATCTTCTGCCATAATCCCAGCGACACGGATTTCTCGCAGCGTCCCAACGCGGTGGTGGCTTCGGAACGTACGAAGCCGCCACAAGGGATCAACTTCCCGCTCCTGATTCACAAGGTCCACAGCGGCGAAAACCTGGAGACGCAATTCGGGCAGGACTACATTGTCGTGGGATTCCGCGGCAGCCAGAACGATTTCGGAGCGGCGTTCGCGTCTGTGCCGAAGTCGATTCCGAACACCGGGGTGCGCTTTCCGGCGATGGGACCGACGGGCACACCGCACGATACGGCGGAGTGCTACATGTGCCACCTCGACAACACGGAGTCGATGCTGCCGATTGGGCAGAACCCGGTGACCGACCCGCAGGGGCGGGAAAACCCGACGCCGCCGGTGACCTCGGCGTGCACGGCGTGCCATCTGAACCAGTCGGCCTACGCGCATGCCGCCGCCCAAACAAACTCGCAATTCGGCGAGAGCTGCGACGTATGTCACGGCGTCGGCGCGGATTTCAGCGCCGACAAGGTGCACGCGGGGCTGTAATTTGACGCAGAGACGCCGAGGAGATCTTTTGGCCTTCCCGCGCCTCCGCGTCTCTGCGTCGAAAACGGTTCAGCTCGCCGCTTTCGTGGCCGCTCTCTTGTGTTGCGCGCGTAGCGCACGGCGCACCCATTCGCCCACGGGGATCCCCTTCGAGCGTGCTGAACGTCGAAGGTTCTCCATTTCCGCCTCCGGAATCAGCACCCGGAGCCTTTTACTCATAAGCTCTGTCCTCTTCACGCCCCCTTGGGATAGCAGCCCAGAACGCGAAGGAAGTCGGCGAGTTCGCCCAGGTGGTTGAGAGCGTTGCGGGCCGCGGGCTCATCCACGCGGCCGAGGAAATCCACATAAAAAAGATATTCCCAGTGCCGGCCGCGCAGCGGGCGCGATTCGATCTTGGTCAGGCTCAGGTCGCGGAGGGCGAAGGCGCTCAGGGCGCGGAACAGGGCGCCGGGGAGGTTGCGCGTGCTGAAGACCAGCGAGGTCTTCCACGCGCCGGCGTTCGATGCGCGGACGGGGTGGCGGCGGGCATATTCGGGGCGGCGG
>JAJYLS010000022.1 GCA_021787555.1 Acidobacteriota bacterium
GCATTGACCTCGCGGGCGCCGATTGGTCCCCCGCCGGCGCCGACCGCGTTGAATTCCTGGTCTCGCCCAACCTCGGCGAGGAGCCGCGCCCCTTGCAGAAGGTCGCCTCCGGCGGCGAAATCTCGCGCATCGCGCTGGCGCTGAAAACCTGCCTCGCCGGCCCGAAGAGCTCCGTCGTCCGCACGCTGGTTTTCGATGAAGTGGATGCCGGCGTGGGCGGCGGCGCCGCCGAGGGCATCGGCCGCCGGCTGAAAAAGCTGGCCGCCGCCAACCAGGTGCTCTGCGTCACCCATCTTCCGCAGATTGCCTCCTTTGCCGACCATCATTACCGCGTCGAAAAGCAGGAATCCGGCGGCCGCACCATGGCCGTGCTGGAGGAGCTCGACGCCGCGGCCCGCACACGCGAAATCGGCCGAATGCTCTCCGGCCAGAAGCTGACTCCCGAGGCCCTCAAGAACGCCGAGCGGCTCATTAAAATGAGCGCCGCCGTGCTATAATCGAAAGGTCTTTTCCTGTACGAAGCTTTTCCGCGGTAACCCAGGGAAATTTTTATGCCGAAGCTGAAGACACACAAAGGTGCGTCCAAGCGGTTCAAGAAGACGGGGACGGGCAAGATCGTGCGCAACCACGCTTTCGCTCGCCATATCCTGACATCCAAACCGCACAAGCGCAAGAAGAAGCTGCATCAGAGCGTGGTCGCCGACGAGACCAATCAAGCCACCCTGAAGCGCATGCTGCCGTATTAAGGGCAGATAGAGCGTGTGCGGACGGTGCGCGTGGCACGTGCCCGATCCGCCGCATAACAACGAGTCGATAAAGGAGACGAAACGTGCCCAGAGTCAAACGCGGTACCCACCGCCGGGCGTCGCGCAAGAAGACGCTCGAACAGGCTTCCGGTTACTTCCTCACCAAGAGCAAGCTCCACCGCGCGGCGCAGGAGGCCGTGGAGCGCGGCCTCAAGTTCGCCTACACCGGCCGCAAGAACAAGAAGCGCGATTTCCGCTCGCTGTGGATCGTGCGCATCAACGCCGCATGCCGCGAAGCCGGCATTTCCTACAGCAAGTTCCTGCATGGCCTGAAAGCCGCGGGGCTGGACCTCAACCGCAAGGTGCTGGCGGATGTGGCGCTGCACGACGACGCCGCTTTCCGGCAACTCGTGCAATCGGCCAAAGCCGGCCTGGAGAAAGCTTGAGCGCGCCCCTCGAACCCGAAGCCGATTCGCTCGGCAGCCTCGAGGAGCGCATCCAGCAGGCGGTCGAGCTGGTTATGCGTTTGCGCCGCGAGCGCGACACTGCCGTCGCCGAGGCCTCCGAAGCCAAGGCCGAGGCCGCCCGGCTGGCCGCCGAGGTGAAGACGCTCCAGTCCGAGCGCGCGCAAGTGCGCTCGCGCATCGAAAAGCTGCTCGGCCAGATCGATCAATTGACCGGCTGACCCCCCGGAGTCCCCCATGGGAAACGGCGCTCCCGAAAAACAGTCCGTCCGTGTGACCATTCTGAGCCGGCCGTACACCTTGCTCGCGGCGGGAGATCCGCGCGAAGTGGAAGAGGCGGCGGCCAGCGTCAACGAGCTGATGCTCTCCATCGCCGCCAAGGCGCCCAATGCCGATTCCACGCGCATCGCCGTGCTGGCCTGCCTCCATCTGGCCGACAAACTGCGGACCCTCGATGGCGAACTGGCGCGGGTGAAGGAGGACGCCGACCGGCAATCCGGCAAGTTCGCACTCATGCTCGATGAATTGATCGCCGTCGCCCGCGAGCAGTCATGATCCCCCGTTGGCTGCCGGTGTTATGCGCCGGCGTGGCCCTCGCAGCCACCGCCGGTTACCGGGCGGAAATCGAGCAATGGCGGCGCACCCGCGAAGCGGGGCTGAAATCGCCCGATGGCTGGCTCAGCCTCGCGGGACTGTTCTGGCTGCACGAAGGCGCGAACCGTTTCGGCACCGCTCCGGGCAACGAAATCGTCCTACCCGACGGCCTCGCCCACGCCGGCACGTTCGAGTTGCACAATGGCAGCGTGACTGTGGAAACAGGTGGCGCGGCGCACCCGGTCAAACCCGATTCGTCCGACGCCGCCAAAGTGGGCCGTCTCAGCCTGTTCATCATCAAACGCGGCGATAAGTTCGGCGTCCGCGTGAAAGACCCGCAAAGCCAGGCGCTGCGCGAGTTCCATGGCGTCGAATATTTCCCGATCGACGAGGCTTACCGCGTCAAAGCGCGCTTCGTCTCCGAACCGCGTAAGGTCCCCATCCTCAATGTCCTCGGCCAGACGGAAGGAGCCGACTGCCCCGGCTATGCGGAGTTCAATCTCAACGGCCGCGAATTGCGGCTCTACCCCATCATCGAATCGCCCGGCGACAAAGAGCTGTTCTATGTTTTCCACGACCAGACCAGCGGGAAAGAAACTTACGGCGCGGGCCGCTTCCTTTACTCCGCTATGCCGCACAACGGCATCGTGGTCATCGATTTCAATAAAGCCTACAACCCGCCCTGCGCCTTCACCCCGTACGCCACCTGCCCACTGCCGCCGCGCGAGAACCGCCTTCCGGTCCGCATCGAAGCGGGCGAAAAGAAGTACGGCAACCACTAAGTACCGCGCTTTGCAAATACAGTTGCGCACCCGAAGACCGCTCCCTCACGGTCGCTGATCGGAGCCGCGAGCGTAAGCGAGCGGCGGCGACGGAATACGTCACCGTAATTCCGAACGGCGATACCAAGAGATCGGCCGGCCCGCCGCTTGTCCGCTGCCGCACAGACCCTTCGCGGTCCCGGGCCATAAAATGAGGCATGGCTTACACGCCACACGAAGGACACACCCATACCCACGGCGCCAACTGTGGGCACACCCCCGTCGAGCACGAGGGCCACACGGATTACCTCCACGACGGCCATATGCACTATATGCATGACGGCCATGCGGATTGCCATGAATTTGCAAACACGTCGCGCAATCCGGACCGCTGCACGCCGGACCACCGCTGCGACGGCCACGAAACCACACACGTGCACGGCCCCGGTTGCGGCCACGAAGCCGTGCCGCATGCCGGCCACAAGGATTACCTCGTCGGCGGCCACCTGCATCACCCGCACAACGGCCATTGCGACGACCACGGCGAGGTCTCCACGCGGATAACGGTCGGCGGCGGCGCGAGTCTCTGACGAACGCCGGCCCCGGTTCTAAAACACCAGCCCGATCCGCGCCACCACCGTACGCGGCTGCAAAAAGTGCGTGCCGCTGAAGGTGGAAAGGAAGTTGTACAGCGCCATCTTGTTCAGCAGGTTCGCGACCTCCAGGGACGCCGCGATGCGCGTGCGCTTCTCCCTGTGAGTCAGATTGTCCGTGCCGATCCCCACGTTGAACACGTTGCGCGGCTGCACGCGGTCGGGATTGTGGTCGTTGTTTTCCTGGCCGGCTTGCGGCAGCGTAATCAGCGTCGAACGCACAGGCAGCGTCCCGCAGATCGCCGGCGAGAGCCCGCCGTTGCCATACGTGGCCGCATAACCGCCGCAGGAAAGCCCGATGCTGACCTGCTGGTTCGGCGTCAGGCTGGTCAGCGCGAACAAGCTGTCCGGCACGCCACTCACCACCAGCCCGCTGTCGAAACGCCAGATGAACGAGGCCCATTCGTACTTCTTGTATTGATACCGGAGCACCACGTTGGATTGAAACGCCTGGTCGTGGTCGATGCGGAACACGCCGTTCGCCAGCGGCGCTCCCTGCGGAATCAGGCCGCCAACCTCCGGCGGGAAATAGCGCGCGCGCGTGTGGCCGAAGGTCCAGTAGGCCTGGAACCCGTGCAGGTCCGTGGTGCTGACGCGGCCGGTCACGCCGTCCAGCTTTGAGTTGTGCCAGGCGATGGGGAACGTGATCGTGGTATTGAGCAGCGTGCTGAAATCGTAGGCGTTGTCCGTATACTTCCAGAAATAATCGGCGTCCACCAGCAGGTACCGGCCGAGGGACTGCTGGAAGCCGGTGTTGAACTGGTTGCGGTGGCCCGACTGGAGCGGCTCGGAAGTCGAACCGAACACGTTCTGCGTCAGGCCGCCCATCCCCGTCGCGCTCGAAAGCAGCAGGTTCTCGTTGAAGGGCGTCTCGAGCGTCCGCGCATACGCCGCGCGCAGCACCGTCCCGGACTTCTTGATGTTGTACGCGATGCCCACCCGCGGCTCGACGCCGGTGGCCGTGCTCAGACCGTCATAGCGGTCGATACGCAGCCCCGGGGTGAAGTTCCAGTTTCCGGCGGCAATGGAGTCTTCGACGTAGAAGCCAGCCTGGTTGACGTTGCCGGTATCGTGGAACAGGAACAGGCTTCCGCCGCGCGTCAGGTCGTAAGGCAGCAGCCCTGGGGCGAAGGGCGTGCCGGCGAGGGGGTTATCGGCCGTGTTCGGCTGAAAGCCGGCCGCCGCGCACTGCGCCGGGCGGGTCAGCGTGATATTCGGGATGGAACTGCCGCCGGCGTCGATGCATGGCGAGTTGAAGGCCGGATCGGTCACGCCGAATCCGAAATCCTCGCGCAGCCGCGTCTGTTTCAGTTCGGTCCCGAATTTGATGCTGTGCCGGCCCTTGCTGATCGCCAGATCCACGTTCGCCCCCCAGTTCAGCAGGTGCCGCGCCTGGTTTTGCGTCGCGGGCGTATCCGCGAAAAAATCGCGGCTGCCGTAATACGTCACCTCGTCTTCGCGCACGAACGGGTTAACCGTCAGCAGCATGGTGGGGCCGAAAGTGTGCTGGTAACCCGGGGCGATACTCCAGGTGAGTACCCGCTGGTGCTGGTCCTGCGAAAGCTGGTCGTAATCGTTGGGAATCTGAAACCAGTTGCGCGCGGCGAACAGGTTCAGGTGGAAGGTGTCGCTGGTGCCGGGCTGATAATCGATGCGGTCGAAGATGCTTCCGTTATTCCCTTTGTCGTGGAACGGCGTGAACTCGGGCGTATCCAGAAAGCGGCCGGTGCGGGTTCCGTCGATGGTGATGAACTCTCCGAATTTCGCCGTGCCGTAGCCCAGTGCCACATCGCCACCCGTGTCCCCGAACGAGCCGTACCGCGCATCCACGTTCCCGAATACCCGTCCCGAGCCCAGGCCGGATCGCGTGGTGATGTTGTCGATCAGGCTGGTTTTATCCCCATACTCCGCGGCCGGCGTGCCGGTGGTCAGTTCCATGCCTTGGACGGCGCTGGTCGGAAGCTGCGTCGAATACAGCTTGCTCTGCTGGTCGCTGATCACCTGTCCGTCGATCACGAAGCTCACCTGCGCATGATCGCCCAGCGGATGGAAGAAGCCGTTGGCATCGGCCGCCACGCCGCCCGTGCTGTAAGTGATCGCCTCGCTCAAGCCCGCGGCGGGATCCACATAGGGGAGCTTAGTGAGCAGGCCGCGGTCGGCGTCCACGTGCGCCGAAGGATCGATCTCCACGAGCTCCGAACTGCCTCCCTCCACGTTGAGTTCCTGCCTGGTGCCCGAGAGAGTCAATGCCGCCTTAACGGTAAGCGGCACCGCGCTGCGGATGCTGACGTCCTCACTGTAGGAATTGAAACCCGGCGCGGCGATCTCCAGATGGTACGGATTCGGCGGGACATTCACCAGCCGGAATGTGCCGTCATGTGCCGTGGCGGTGGACTGCCGATATCCCGTGATCGGGTTGCGGATGGTGATCGACGCATGCGGCACCGCCGCTCCGGTGGGATCGGTAACCGTCCCCTCGATCGTGCCCGCATTGCCCAGCGCCTGCCCCAACATCGGCGCGCAAAGTGCGCACAAAGACATACAGATAAGCACTATTGCCTTACGAATAAGACTCGTCATGAAGATCTCCTCGATCGCTATCTAAGAAAGTGAAGTCGGGGAGAGAGGGACGGGCTAACGCCTCAAGCCGCGCCGGCGCAACTCTCCCAAGACATCGCGAGGGGAGCCGATGCAGGTGGGGCGCGGGGGACCATGCTGGAGATCAGGAGGGTGGGCGCTAAATTCCGGACCGGCGCGGCAACCACCGAGCCGACCGCGGAAAACCGGGGATTGACCAAAACCGCGGCGAGGTTCGTCGCGGGCTTCTCCCACCCGGCATGGCACACCGCGCACGCCGTGGCTTTCGAGAGCGAGACGTGATGGTGGAAAGTGCAGCCGACGAGTGCCAGCAGGACAATCGCAACAATAGCGATCATCCGCATCGGGACGGACGCTGCACCCTTCCTCTGGCGCAAGGTCAACATTGGATGCCGCTGGTTAATTATAGCTGATAATCTGAGGGTTAGGGGCTTCGCAGAGAAGCCCCTGGAATGGACAACTACCACCGCTGCGCGTCGAGTCAGACCTTCACGACGTTCTCGGCTTGCAGTCCCTTGGGCCCCTGCTTGACCTCGAACTCCACCTCCACACCTTCGTCCAGCGAGCGGTAGCCGTTCGCCTGGATAGCAGAAAAGTGAACGAACACGTCGTCGCCGCTGGCTCTCTGGATGAATCCATAGCCCTTGGCGGCATTAAACCACTTCACAACACCTTTTTCCTTCACTTACACTTCTCCTCATTCATTGTTCGCCGTGCTCTTGGGTCCCGGACAAGGAAAGCGGACTTTCGAGGCTTGCAAGAACTTTCAAAGCGCGTTCAAACAACCGTTTTGCAGCACAATCAGCGGCTGCGTACGGTATTCTCTCAGATAGCAATTGTATGGTCAAGCACGAATTAGCCAAGAGCGGGGAAATCCAGTGGGTCGACCGGATTCGCCGGCTGGCGGGAAATGCCCCCGGCATGGAGCTGGGCATCGGCGACGATTGCGCCATCTTCCGCCCGCGCGGGTCACCGGAGGACCTGCTCTTCACCACCGACCTGCTGATTGAGGGCACGCATTTCCGCCGTGAGACGCACTCGGCCGAAGATGCCGGCTGGAAGACGCTGGCGCGCGGGCTGAGCGATATCGCCGCGATGGGCGGCGCGCCGCGCTTTTGCCTGGTTTCCCTGGCGCTGGCCCCGTGGACGGACACCCGCTGGCTCGACGGCTTCTACCGCGGACTGCTGCGTCTTGCACGGCGTACGCGGACGGTGCTGGCGGGCGGCGACATCGGACGGGGCCGGGTGTTTACCTGCGACATCGTGGTATGCGGCACCGTGCCGCGCGGCCAGGCGTTGCGCCGCGGCGGGGCGCGCGCAGGCGACGCCATCTATGTCTCGGGCGCGCTGGGCGGCTCGGCGCTGGGGCTGGCGCGCGGCACGGGAAAAGGGTGGAAACGCCACGTGCGCCCCGAACCGCGCCTTGCGCTCGGCCGCTTCCTGCGCCGCCGCGCCACCGCCGCCATGGATTTAAGCGACGGCCTCTCGCTCGACCTGCGCCGCCTGTGCCTGGCCTCGCGGCTGAGCGCTCGAATCGAGCCGCCGCCCGTCTTCCCGGGTGCGACCCTCGCGCAGGCGCTCCACGGCGGCGAAGATTACGAATTGCTGTTTACCGCGCCGCCGCGCGTGCGAATGCCGCGCGCATGCGAAGGCGTGCCGCTGACGCGCATCGGTACCATGTCGCGCGGCCGCCCCGGCGCCGTGACTCTGAATGATGAATCGCTGCCGCCGCTCGGCTACGATCACCTAAAGCTAATAGCTAACCGCTAAAATAGTACCTTGATCCTCACTCTGACCATCAATCCGGCGATCGACCGCACCATCAGTGTGGACCGCCTGGCCTTTGAAGACCGTTCTTATATTCAATCCACCCGGGAATCGGCGGGCGGCCGGGGCATCAATGCGGCCGGCGTGATCCACTCGTTCGGCGGAAACACCGCCGCGGTGCTCACTTCCGGCGGCGATTCGGGGAAGCGCGTCGAGCAACTTCTGCGCGGCTCGGGGCTGCACATTTGCGTGGTGCCGATCCATAACGCCATCCGCACCAACATCACCATCACCGACAAGCACGGCCTGACCGTCAATCTCAACGAAGCCGGACCGGAGCTGAGCAAGGAGGAAGTGGCGCGCGTCGAGCAGGTAGTGCGGGAAGCGCTCGGCTCGGCTTCCTGGCTGCTGGTGTGCGGCAGCCTTCCGCCGGGGGTGCCGCAGGCGTTTTACGCCAACCTGATTACAATCGCCAGGCGGAAAAAGGTGCACACGCTGCTGCACGCCGACGGGCATGCGCTGGGCGAAGGCATCGAAGCCAAACCAACCGTGGTCACGCCAAACCAGCAGGAGGCGGAGCGGCTGCTCGGCCGGGCGCTGCTCACCCGCACGCACTACCTGGAAGCGGCGGAGCGCATCCGCCGGATGGGTGCGCAAACGGTGGTGCTGTCGCTGGGCAGCCGGGGCGCCGTGGGAGCGTTCGCCGACGGATTGCGGGAGGCCATTCCGCCGCGCGTGGATGCGGTGTGCCCCATCGGAGCGGGCGACGCACTGACTGCGGCTTACGTGTGGTCGATGCGGCACAAGCCGGACGTGGTGGACGCGCTGCGATGGGGAGTCGCGGCAGGAACCGCTTCGGCGCGCCTGCCCGGCATGGCGTTCGCCTCGCTCGAACAGACGCGGGAAATTTACGACCACGTAGAAGTCAGGCCCGTGGAGTAGACGGGCAGGGACCGCGCCGCGCGCGCACCGCCTACTTTTCCGGCTGATCGTAGCCGGTCAGCCGGCGAATCCAGATGTTGCGGTAGCGCACGGGATTGTGGTGGTCCTGGAGGGCCAGCGGCTCCTCGGGAGCGTGGGGCGTGTAATGCGCCACATGGCGGTAGACCATCGGACCCATGGATGCCTGATGGTTGTGCACCACCACGCCGTTATAAAGCACGGTGATGTAGACGGGCTTGACGAGCTTTTCGCCCTCGAAACGCGGCGCCTCGAAAATAATGTCGTAGGTGTTCCATTCGCCGGGCGGGCGCGCCGGATTGACCAGCGGCGGCCACTGGCCGTAGATGGCACCGGTCTGGCCGTCGGCATAAGTCGGATTGTGCCAGGCATCGAGCACCTGAATCTCGTAGCGGCTCATCAGCAGGACGCCGCTGTTGCCGCGCGCCTGGCTGGTCCCGCGCGGCGGGTTGGGCGATGCCCACTCCAGGTGGAGTTGGCAATCGCCGAATTTTTCGCGGGTGATGAGGCTGCCCGTACCAGGCGCGACTTCGAAGTAACCGTTCCCCACCTTCCATTGCGCCGGCACCATCTTGCCCTTATCCGGACCGCGCCCGGCCTGCTGCCACTGCGAAAGGTCCTTGCCGCCGAACAGGACGATGGCGTCGGACGGAGCCGCGCCCGGAGTTGCTCCCGGAGTCACGACCCTGGGGTGCGGCCGGGCGGGATCGTGCACGTGCCAAGGCAAGCCCGGAAGCATGGGCGTGTCCGTGAATCCCAGATCGTGGCCTTTGGGCTGCTGCGGGAATCCCGCGAGCGCCACCAACAGCGCCGCGCCCGGCAGGACGAAAAAAAGAGATTTAGGAGACATATTGGCTTACTATCATATCGCTCGAACAGTTGTTTCAGCGCCGTGACGCAGAAGCACAGAGAGGAACGCCATATTCAATGCTGGTAATGAGTATGGTATTGTATGGCTGATGGCTGCGGCGCGCAAGATCACAGTCGAGGTGCCGGCGGATCTGCTCGAAAAAGCACAGCGGGCCAGTGGCGCCGGGATCACCCAGACCATCCGCACGGGACTCCAACTCGTTGCGGCATCCCAGACCTATGCTCGACTGCGAGAGTTGCGGGGGAAGGTTCGCTTTTCGCATACCTTCCGGCAACTGAAGCACGACCGGTGATTGCCGCGGATACCAGCACATGGATCGCCTTCCTTCAGGGGGGCGCCGCGTGGGATACCGAACTGCTCGACCGGGCCCTACGGGAGGGCCAGGTCTTGATGGCGCCGGTTGTACTAACGGAGCTGTTGAGCGATCCCGCGCTTCCAGCCGAAGTTGCGCAGACGCTTTCCGAGTTACCCTCGATCGAGCTTGCTCCGGGGTACTGGGAGCGCGCCGGCTGTTTGCGGGCAAAGGTGCTGGCAAAACAGCGGAAGGCGCGCCTGGGTGACGCTCTGATCGCTCAGAGCTGTATCGATCGGGGCATCCCGCTGCTCACCCGGGACAGAGATTTTCGGGCGTTCGCCGGCGCTGCCGGACTGGACCTGGTCCTTGGCCCGAACCGCCAGCAGAGTGGAAATTGACCGGGACCAGCCCATTTACGCCGGGCAGACCCGCGGCCTGGTAGCACAGGATTGCCGCACGAGGCACCCTGGGTCGGCCGGCATGATGCCGGCATGCCTGCCGTGTTTACAACCGGTTCATCTAGTTACACGCGAAACCACCCGCGCCTGCCGCCATCGCCTCGGCCTTAGCCACCGGGGCATGCTCCGCTTCGGCCGCCACGATCGCGTCAAATTCCACGCGCTCTCCTTTTTCGGAATACCAGTGGCCTTGCGACCGCCGCAATTCCAGGGTTTCGGACTCACCACGGACCACGAGTCGCATCCGGTTGGGACTCGACGCCAGCAACACCGCTTCCATTTGGCGGCCCGCGGGGTAATGGAGAAATAACGTCATGGCAGCACCTCTCAGTAATCGCTCTCCCGCGATTACTACCTGAATTGTCTGGCCGAAAAGTATACACGGCAAGCTGGCATTGGATATGAACCGGCAGTCCTGGTACCTGGGAACGTGAGGTCTTTTACAGCAACGCGCGAATGGTTTCGATGGAATCCGCCTCATCCGCCCTCTTGTCGTGGCGCCAGCGGGCCATGCGCGGAAAACGCACCGCGATTCCCGAGCGATGCCGCGAGGAGCGCTGAATGCCCTCGAAAGCCAACTCGAAAACCAGCTCCGGTTTCACGGCGTGCACCGGGCCGTGTTTCCCGATGGTGTTGCGCCGCACGAAGGCATCCACCTCGCGGATTTCTTCGTCGCTCAACCCGGAGTACGCCTTGGCGAACGGCACCAGCGCGCCGTTGTCCCAGATACCGAAGGTGTAATCGGTGAACAGACTGGCGCGACGCCCGTGGCCCGGCTCCGCGTAGATCAGCACCGCATCCACCGAGTAAGGCTGGATCTTCCACTTCCACCAATCGCCCCGCCGCCGGCCCACGCGGTAGGGCGAGCCACGCCGCTTCAGCATGAATCCTTCCACCTTGCGCGCGCGGGATTCCTCCTGGCGCTGCTTCAGCTCTTCCCACGACGCCGCGGTCACCACTGGCGAAAGCACCAGTGTGGGGTTGGGCGCAATGCGCTCCAGCTTCGCCCGCCGCCATTCGAGCGGCCGCTCGCGCACATCCGTGCCTCCGGCTTCCAGCAGATCGAATCCCACCAGCACCACCGGCACCTCCGCCAGAATGCGGTTTCCCAGGATTTTCCTTCCGATGCGGCGCTGCATCTGCGCGAAAGGGAGCGGCGCGCCGTCCTTCCACGGCAGCACTTCGCCGTCGATCGCCGTGCCTTCCGGCAGTTCCGCGCCCAGCGCGGCGAGTTCGGGAAAGCGATCGGTGATGAGATCCTCGCCTCGCGACCACAGAAACGTCCGCCCACCGCGCCGGATGAGCTGCGCCCGAATGCCATCCCATTTCCACTCGACCTGCCACTCCCCGATGGCTCCCAATTCCTCGATCTCGCCTTCCAGCGGATATGCCAGGAAGAACGGATATGGCCGGCTGATTTCCGCGCTTTTCTGCTCCGGCGCCATGAGCTGTTCCCAGAATTCCGCGGCGGGTTGCCATTCCCCCATCAGCCGATGGGCGATGGTCTCGGCGGGAACGCCGTGCCCAGAGGGCGCCCACGCCGCCAGCGCACGCACCACCAGGTTCTGCGAAACGCCCACGCGGAATTCGCCGGTGATCAGCTTGTTCCAGGCGAAGCGCTGGCGCTCGTCCATGGCGCGCCACGCTTCGAGCAGCCACGCATGCCGCGTATCATCGCCGGCATCGCGCATGGGCAGCAGCCGCTCTTCAATCCAGTAGTGCAGCGGAAGGCGGGTACTGGATTGCGGTGGTGGCAGCAGGAGCGCGATGGTTTCCGCGAAATCGCCCACCGCGTTGAAGCATTCGCCGAAGAGCCAGTCCGGGACGCCGGCCTCCTCGATGGCCCACTCGGCCAGCTTGCGGGATTCGAGCAGCCGCTTGGGCCGGCGGCCGATCAAAAAGCTGACGGCCCAGGCCGCATCCTCCGGCGGCGCCGCGGAAAAATAGCGCTCCAGTGCGGCCACTTTGTCATTGGTCCTGGTGGTTTCGTCCAGCGCGGCGTAGAGATCGGCGAACAGCTTCATGCTTCGCCCTCCCCGAAGCGCGTCTCGAGGGCCGCGGCCCGCCGCCCGTTTTCTTCCAGCCAGCGCGCCAGCGCCGCGCCATGGCGGTGCGTGGCCCAAACGGTTGCGGCGCCGGTCTCGTCGATGGCGCGCAGCAGCGCGGGCCAATCGGCGTGGCCGGAGAGCACGAAGCCGCGGTCGAGGGCGCGGCGGCGGCGCGTGCCGCGAATGCGCATCCAGCCGGAGACCATGGCGGTGGAGGCGTTCGCCGCCCGTGCCGTCCCGGGCGGCGCAATCAGCAAAGTAGGGTGGTCCGCCAGCCTGCCCAGCTCGATTCCCTGCCCCCGATAGATCCGGTTGAACTGCTCGATTCCGGGATGCGCCCCGATCGGCCCGATGCAACGGTCCAGCGCCGCCAGCACCCGCTGCGCCGGTCCCGGCGCCTCCGCATAGAGCACGCTGAGCCGCCCGGCTTCCTGGTTGGCGCGCCACCAGGCCTCGATGGCCGCGATGGTTTCCGCCGCCTCCGGCCAGTGGAAAACCGGCAGCGCGAAGGTGGCCTCCGTCACGAACGTGTGGCACCGCACCGGCTCGAACGGCGTGCAGGTCGCATCCGGCGCAAGCTGGTAATCGCCCGAGAAAACCCAGACCTCGCCGCCGTGCTCGATGCGCACCTGGGCCGACCCGGGCAAGTGCCCGGCCGGATGTAGCGAGACGCGCGCCGCGCCCAGCGAGAGCACCTCCGCATATTCCACGGTCTGGATGGCGGCATCGGGCCCGACCTGCGCCCGCAGCAGACGCTCACCTTCCCGCACGGTGAGATATGCCCGCGAGCCCGGGCGGGCGCGGTCCGAATGGGCGTGTGTGATGATAGCGCGGTCCACCGGCGCCCACGGGTCGAGATAGAAATCGCCGGCGGCGCACCAGATTCCCGCCGCGCGAATCTCCAGCAGCGACACTTCACCCCGCCCGCTTCAACAGAAGCTTCACACCGTCGGCGCATAGCGCGGCCGCGTGTTTGGATTCCGCCGGCAGCCCGCCCACCGCTTCGTCCAAGATGTCCGGCCGGAACGCCGCCATTTCCTCCCGCGTCTTTCCGGCGATCCATTCCGTCAGCGCCGAGCCCGCGCCGATCGAGGCCGTGCACCCACGCACTTTGTACCGCACTTCCGCCGCCCGCCCGTTTTCAAACCGCACCGCCAGCCGCAGGATGTCGCCGCACGCCGGATTCGATACCTCGACGGTCACCGCCGGCGGCGGCAATTCGCCCACGTTCCGCGGATTTTGAAAATGGTCGAGCAGCCGCTCCGGATACATGCAGGTTCCCCCACAACCTATGTTCCAATATTGGCATGCTCCAGGTAGTGGCGGCGGTCATCCAGCGCGACGGGCGCGTGCTCATCTGCCGGCGGCGGCCGGACCAGTTGCATCCGCTCGAATGGGAATTTCCCGGCGGCAAGGTCGAAAAAGGGGAAAGTCCCGCGCAGGCGCTGGCACGCGAACTGGAAGAGGAACTCGGGATCGGCGGCGCGGCCGGCGACGAGATCGCGCGCTACGCCTGGTCGTACCCCGGCAAGAACCCCATAGAGCTGATCTTCATCCGCGTGCTGAGCTACACCGGCGAGCCGCGCAACCTCATCTTCCAGGAGATGCGCTGGGAGCCGCCCGCCCGCCTCGGCGATTTCAACTTTGTGAAGGGAGACACGCAGTTCATCGCGCGATTCTCCGGTAAACTGACGATATGACCGCTGCGATCAAGACCGTCGATCCCGCGCAGAACGAATTTCTGGCGAGCCTCGAAGCCAAGTCCCGCCAACCCAGCGCATTTTACCGCGCCATGGCGCATCGGCCCGAAGTGCTCAAGAACTTCGTGCCGCTCTACGCCGCGATCGTGGGCCCGGGAACCGTGGAGCGCCGGCTGAAGGAACTGATCTACCTCACCTGCGCCTATGCCAACGAGTGCGCATTCTGCACCGCCGCGCACGTGGCCAGCGGCCGCAAGGCCGGCATTTCCGAAGAGGAAATGCGCGCGCTCCAGACGGAGCAGGACCACGAATTCAGCGAGCCCGAGCGCGCCGTCATCGCCTACACCCGCGAACTGACCCGGGATGCCGCGGCCGAGGGCTCGCGCGCCGCGCTGTTCGAGCATTTCAACGACGAGCAGGTGGTCGAGATCACGCTGGTCGCCGCCATGGCGAATTTCACCAACCGCTTCAACAACGGGCTGGGGATCATGCCGGAATAATGTCGATTCTGTCCGGCATCCATCCCATCGCCGAGGCGCTCCGCGCCGGCAATCCGCTCGATCGCGTGCTCATCGCTCGCGGCGCCGGCGGTCCGCGCCTCCAGGAGATCATCGACCTGGCGCGCCGTGCCGGCATTCCCGTACGGTTCGAGCCGCGGCCCTCGCTCGACCGCCTCGCCGGCACGCCCGCACACCAGGGCGTGGTGGCGTTGGGGGCGGCCCAAAAATATTTGGAACTCGATTCCGCCGCTGCCTCCGAGCTGGCCGTGGTGCTCGACGGCGTGGAAGATCCGCATAATCTCGGCGCCATCATCCGCACCGCGCACGCCGCCGGCGCGGGATCGGTGATCATCCCCGAGCGCCGCGCCGCCGGCATCACCGACGTGGTGGCCAAAGCCGCCGCGGGCGCCCTGGAATACCTGCCCGTGGTCCGCGTCACCAACATCAATCGCGCCCTCGAAGACCTCAAGGAGCGCGGTTTCTGGATCTACGGCCTCGACGAGCACGGCACGGAAGAGTACAGCCGGGTGGAATACGCGTCTCCCACCGCCATTGTCCTCGGCGGCGAGGGCAAGGGTCTCCACGAGCAGGTGCGCAAGCATTGCGACCTGCTGGTGCGCATCCCCGTGGCCGGGCAGATCAGCTCGCTGAACGTGTCCGTCGCGGCGGGAATCGTGCTGTTCGAGTGGAAGCGCAGGCGCTCGGAGATGTGACCGCGCTCCGCCCGCCTACGCTACTATTCAATTTAGTGCGCTATTTTTTTCGCCGCCGCATTCCTCAACCGGACGCCCTGGTGCTCGTCGAGAGCGGCTCGCGCCACCTGCTCGAAGGGCTGATCGCCGGATTGCGCGAGAATTGGGGCGAGGTTCCGCTCGCCCTGGTCACCTGCTACCCCAGCCTGCCCGCGGGCTTCCCCGAATCCACGCGCCTCTACCGCGTCACGGATTACCGCGGGCGCGAGGCCCGGCGCCGGCTCTACCGCGAGCTTGACAGCTCCGGCACTTCCATCCTCGGCCTCATCTGCTCCGGCGAGCCGCTCATGCCCAAGTGGAAATGGGCGCTGGCCCTGCGGCTGCGCGCGAAGGTTTTCATTATCAACGAAAACGGCGATTATTTCTGGCTGGACCGCGGCCACATCGGATTGCTCTGGAAACTGGTGCTGCTGCGCACCGACCTGAGGGGCTCCGGCGCCGTGCGCACCCTGGCGCGCCTGGTTTCCTGGCCGCTCACTCTGGTTTATTTGTTACTCTATGCAACGGTTGTGCACGCCCGCCGGGCGCGGCGTCTGATCGGTTAGGTGGAGGCTGATTTCAAATGAAAACGATTTTGGTTCGAGAGCATGGTGGTCCTGAAAAACTGGAGATGGCGGAGGTCCCCACACCGCGGCCGGGTCCCGGCCAGGCGCTGGTGCGCATCGCCGCCGCCGGCGTGAATTTCATCGATATCTATTTCCGCACCGGCCTGTACAAGGCGGATCTTCCGGCCGCTCTGGGCAGCGAAGGCGCGGGCACAGTGGAAGCTGTCGGGCCGGATGTCGCGGACCTGCGCCCGGGCGACCGCGTGGCCTACGCCATGGCGCGCGGCTCCTATTCCGAATACGCGCTGGTCCCTGCCGCGCAGCTCGTCAAGATTCCCGGCAGCGTCGATTTCGCCACTGCCGCCGCCGCGATGCTTCAGGGCATGACCGCGCACTACCTGACCCATTCCACCTACCCGCTGAAAAGCGGTGAAGCGTGCCTGGTCCACGCCGCCGCGGGCGGTGCCGGCGGCCTGACCGTCCAGATGGCCAGGATGCGCGGCGCGCGCGTCTTCGGCACCGTCTCCACCGACGAGAAAGCCAGGATCGCCCGCGAACACGGTGCCGACGAGGCCATCGTTTATACACGCCAGGATTTTGAAGCCGAGGTCAAGCGCCTGACCAACGGCGCGGGCGTCGATGTCGTCTATGATTCGGTCGGCAATACCACCTTCGAGAAAAGCCTGAACTGCCTGCGCCCGCGCGGCCTGCTGGCGCTGTTCGGCCAATCCAGCGGCCCCGTGCCGCCCTTCGACCCGAGCATCCTGAACGCCAAGGGCTCGCTCTTCCTCACCCGGCCGAGCCTGGCGCATTACGTGGCCAAACGCGACGAGTTGCTCTGGCGCGCCGGCGACGTGCTGGGGTGGGTCGCCTCCGGTAAGCTGAAGCTCCGCATCGACCGCACCTATCCGCTGGCCCAAGCCGCCGCCGCCCAGCGCGATCTCGAAAGCCGCCGGACGGCCGGCAAGCTGGTGCTGACCGTCCCGTGATGCCATGAATCTTCAGGCCAAGCTGACGCTGGGTTCGGTACTGCTGGTCACCCTGATCGTGGCCTCCATTTCCGCCATCGACCTGCGCAATAACGTGCACCAGCAGTTCAACGCCACGCTGGAAAGGGCGGAGGTGCTGAAGCGCGTGGCCAGCAATTATGTCCGGCAGACGTTGAACTCGCCCGAAGAGCGCGCCCTGCCGCTCCGCGAGGGGCTGCGCGACCCGGCCTTGCAGCGCGATCTGCTCGATCTGGTCACCGATGCCCATGCGATTCTGGAAATCGCCGTCGTCGATCCCAAGACCAACGAGGTGCTGGCCGACAGCGTGAGCGACCGCATCGGGCAGAAGGCCGGACCGTACCCGGATTTCACGACGCTCGCCAGGGGAGGCGGCTCCGGCGAGCGGTTCGGCCTGGTGTTCGGCGGCGACCACCGCTATTATCAGCTCGAGCAACAACTGGGCACACCGGGAGAAACGCTGCTCGATCTGCGCGTGATCATCGCGCCGGCGCTTCTTCGCAACGATATTAAGCCCGAGATCGAAAACAGCGCGCACGTGGCGCTCGGCCTCATCATCGGCGCCATTTGCGTAACTTTCGTTTTTTCCGCCATCGCTTTCCGGCCGCTGGGTCAGCTCCGCCGCCAACTCGATCTGGTCGCCAGCGGCGATTACGAACCGCCGCCCCCGGCCGCGGAAGAACCTCCTGCCAAGCGCCCCACCGACGAGCTCTCCGTCATGGCCTCGAAAGTCAGCCTCCTCGGCCAACGGCTGCGCGGCGCGCAGTTCGAAGTTTCCGACTTGCGCGTCAATATCGATCGCCTGCTCGAAGATCTCGAGGACGCGGTATTCATCTTCGATCGCGAGCACCGGCTGGTGTTCGCTTCGGGATCGGTGGAGAAATTTCTGGGCAAGAGCCGCGCCGGGCTGACCGGGCAGTCCATCGGCCAGATCATCCCGCCGTCCACCACGCTCGGCCTGCTGGTGGCGCAGGCCGGGCAAACCGGGCGGCCGCTGCGCAATCGTCGCGTGCCGGTCAATTCCGATGGAACGGGCTCCGGACCGCCGGTGGTGCTCCTCTCGGTCGATCCGCTACAGGCGCTCCCCGGCGTGGACGGCACCTCCGGCCTGCTCGTGCGTCTCCGCGACCCCGAGGCCCAGCGCCAGCTCGGACGCGAATTGCAGACCGCCGACCGGCTCGCCGCCATCAGCCGCATTTCCGGCGGCGTCGCGCACGAAGTCAAGAACCCGCTGAACGCCATCCTCCTGCACGTCGAGGTGGCCAAGGCCAAACTTGCCGCCGGCGACACCGATGTCGGCCAGCAGATGGAGATCATCTCGCGCGAGATCCTGCGCCTGGATCGCGTGGTGAAGACCTTCCTCGACTTCACCCGCCCGGTAGAGCTGAACCTCAGCACCGTTCCCCTGGCCGAGCTCATGGAGGAGATCGCCGATCTCGCCCGCCCCCAGGCGGACGCCTCCCGGATCCGCGTCACCGTCGAGCAGGGCGCGGAGGGCGTGGAAGTGCGGGTAGACCGCGATCTGCTGAAGCAGGCCGTGCTCAACGTGGTGGTCAATGCCATCGAAGCCATGCCCGACGGCGGCGAGCTGCGTTTCGAATCCAATGCCGGCGAGGATACCGCGGAGATCCGCATCTCCGACACCGGCCACGGTATTCCGCCCGAGCTGCGCGAGAAGATTTTCCGCCTCTACTTCACCACCCGCAAGGAGGGATCCGGCATCGGGCTCGCCATGACTTACCGGATCGTGCAATTGCACGATGGTACAATCGATTTCACCAGCGAGCCGGGAAAAGGCACGACCTTTCTTATCCGCCTGCCGATCGCCGTCTGATGAAACCTTCCCTTCACCACAGAGACACCCGGAGCGGGCAAGCTCCGACACGGAGGAACACCAGCCAGCTTTGGCTTTCTCTGTGTCTCTGTGTCTCCGTGGTGATATTGAATGGCTGCCTCTTACGGGGCAAGCCGAAAGTGGCCGCCGCGCCGCCGCCGCCCACGTCCGCCGGCGCTCCGGTGCCCGGGCCGATCTCGATCCCACAGACGCAGGTGCAACTGCCGCCGCCGCAGCCGGTGAGCTCCGAGGCCCTGGAGACCGCCCCACCGCCGCAAGAGACCACCACCCCTGCGCCGTCCCCGCCCCCGCGGCCGGCGCGCCGCACGCCCGCTCCCCAGCCGAAAACCGAAGCGCCGGCCGCGCCGCCGCCGGCTGCACCGGTAGAACCGCCGCGCGCCCCTATCAACGAGATCGTGCCGCAGGTCGAACAAGAACGGCTCCAGGCATCGGCGCAGGCCAATAAGCGCGAAATCCAGCACATCGTTGCCCAGGCGCGCATGCGCAGTCTGACCAAACAGGACCGCACGCTCGTGAACCTGATCCTCTCGTTCGTGAAGCTATCCGATGACGCCGAGCGCCGCGGCGATATGCGGCAGGCGGATGAGTTGGCCGCCCGCGGCCTGGTGCTGGCCAAGGAGCTGCCCGGTGGAAAATGAATTTGCCGCGCGCCGCGCCGCGGTCGCTCGCGGCCTCGCCGCTCGTAAGCTGGATGCCCTGCTGGTCTGGTTCAGCCCCAACCTCCGCTATCTCTCCGGCTTCACCGGCAGCAATGGCGCCATGCTCCTCACGCCGGAGCGGGCCATCTTCTTCACCGACCCGCGCTACGAAATTCAGGCGCGGCAGAAGGTCGGCTGCGAGCGGCGCATCGCCAAGGGGCCGCTCGCCGCGGACGTGCTCTCTGCCATCCGCCGTCTCAAGCTGCGGCGCATCGGCTATGAGCCGGGCCGCATGACCTGCGACACCTACACTTCGCTCGAAAAAGAGCTGCCCATGAAGGCATCGCTCGCCGCGGCCGGCGGATGGATCGAAGAGTTGCGCACGATCAAATCGGCGGAGGAGATCGCCCGCATCCGCCGCTCTGTGGAAACCAACTCGCGCGCCTTCGAGCAGGCGGCGGCACGCGTGCGGCCGGGGATGAAGGAGCAGGATCTCGCCGCCGAACTGGAATACCGCATGCGCCGCCTGGGCGCGGAAAAGCCCGCGTTCGAGACGATTGTCGCCGCGGGCGTCCGCTCCGCCCTGCCGCACGCCCAGCCCACCGCCGCGCCGTTCCAAACCGGCGAGCTCGTGGTGGTGGACATGGGGGCGCAGCAGGACGGGTACTGTAGCGACATGACCCGCATGCTGTTTCTCGGCACACCCCCGGCCAAGATGAAGCGCGCCTACCGCGCGGTGCTCGAAGCGCAGCTCGCCGCCATCGACGCGGTTCGCGCCGGCGCCCGCACCGCGCGTGTGGATGCCGTCGCGCGCAACGTGCTCAAGGGTTACGGCCTCGACCGCGCGTTCATCCATTCGACCGGCCACGGCCTCGGCCTGGAAATCCACGAGCCTCCGCGCATCGGCCGCCGCGACCGGCACCGGCTGGCCGTTGGTATGGCCATCACCATCGAGCCGGGCGTGTACCTCGAAGGCTGGAGCGGCATCCGCATCGAAGATACCGTCGTGGTCACCGGATCCGGCTGCGACATCCTGACACCGACCAGCAAGGAGCTGCGGTGCGTGTAGCAGGGGCCGGGAGCCAGACTTCCCGTCCGGCCGGCGCGTCTTAATAAGCATATGAGCCCACAGAACTCTCCCCGTGAGAACCGGGCGGTGAGGATGATTCGCGAGATCTTCCAGTCCGGCCGTCCTCTCACTTATATCCGCTCGGCGGAGGAGCAGCGCGTGGCTAAGGTGCTGCGGCAAGTGGCGCTCGTCCTCGGCGCCGTACCGCTGCCGGTCTGGACCTGGAGCCTCACCGAAGGGCTCCGCCGCGACGGCCGGCCGCCGGAGCCCGGTACCGAAGCGCCCCGCAAGGCGCTGGATTTCATCGCCGCGCATTCGGACGCCGCCATCTTCCACCTCAAGGATTTTCACGATCCGCTGCGCGATGCGCCCGAAACCCGGCGGCGCCTCCGCGATGTCTACGAAGCCTGTTTAGACAACAGCAAGTTCGTAGTGGTGAGCTCGCCCGTGCGCTACGTCCCCGAAGAGCTCGAGCGCAGCATGATCTTCGTCGAACTGCGCCCGCCCGATCCGGTCGAGCTCCTGGAATTTCTGCGCGAAGAGACCGGCGCGCCCGAAGAAGCGCTGCGCCCCGTCGCCAGCGCCCTGCTCGGCCTCACCGTCGATGAGGCCCGCTACGCGCTGCGCCGCGCGCTCGCCGGGGGTAAGCCGCTCGGGCCGGAATCGCTCCCCCTGCTGCTCGAAGAGAAGCGCCTGCTGGTGGGCCGCACCGGCGTCATCGAATACATCCCCGAAGACACCTCGATTTCCGCCATCGGCGGACTCGAAGGCCTGAAAACCTGGCTCGTCGAGCGCAAAGAGCTGTTCGCCATGCGCGACCGGATTTCCGCCGAAATCGTGCCCAAGGGCGTCCTGCTCATGGGCATTCCGGGCTGCGGCAAGAGCCTGTCGATCAAGGCCATCGCGTCCGCCTTCCAGCTTCCGCTTTACCGCATCGATATGGTCGAGATCTTTTCGGGCCGCCATGGCAAGCCCGAAGGCGCGTTCGTGGAAGCCTGCCGGCTGGTAGAAGACCTCGCGCCCGCGGTGCTGTGGTTCGACGAGATCGAGAGGGGAGTCACGGCGACCGAAACCGCTGGCGAGCAGGGGCGGATCTTTGGGTTTTTCCTGACCTGGATGCAGGAGAAGGCTCGCGGACTGTTCCTGGCCGCGACGGCCAATCGCATCGAAATGCTCCCCGCCGAGATGATCCGCAAGGGCCGCTTCGACGAGGTCTTCTTCGTGGACCTCCCCATCGACGCGGAGCGCATCGAGATCTTCAAGATCCACCTGATGCGCCGCGGCGTGGATATCTCCGGCTTCAACCTCGCCAACCTGACCGAGTTCACCAAAGGCTGGGCCGGCGCCGAGATCGAGCAGTGCGTTGTATCCGCGATTACACGTGCGCGGCTGGCGAACCGCGATGTGGCCGAAGAAGACCTCATTCGCATCGCCGCCAAGATGGTGCCGCTTTCCCGCACCATGCACGAGCAGATCAACAAGATTCGCGCATGGGCGTTCGAACGCGCCGTGCGCGCCTCGCCGCAGGCCGGCGACCGGTGATTTCACGATCACAATCGCAAGCTGCGCGCGTTTCCGGATCTTGACATAGCGCTTTTCCGGGGGCATAGTATGAGTGGAGAGTGGCCTCGATGCCGCTGTCCGATCCCCTGCAATGGGGGAACTACTTACAAGGAGGAAGTACATAGAACCAGTCCATCATAAGGGCGGCTTCCAGCTTCCTCGGCTGATCCGCTGCGAGCGCTAACGCGCCAGAGCAGTACTTTATTGGCGCCGCGGATTAATCCCCGCTTGCAAAGTTGCTCCGCAGTTCGGCGATGGTACAGGAGGGGTTGGCGGTCGCCCTTTTTCTGTCTGGTTCAAGCTCCACCGGCCGGATCAGCGCTTCTCCGCGTTAGCCCCCAGCGCCTTCTTCAGCGCCTCTTCCAGTTCCTGCTGCTTCTCCGGCGTGAGTTTCTTCCCCTCCGCCGTCACGTAGAACACGTCGATGGCCTTGTGCGCCTGCGTGTCGATCAAAACCACCTCGATATTCGCGCCGTTGTCGGATATCGCCGACGCCACGTCATAGAGCAGCCCCGGCCGGTCTTCCGCGGTGATCTCGATCAGCGTCGCCGCGCCGCTCGCGCCCGAGTTGAATGAAATGCGCGCCGGAATGCGCGCCTTGCGGCTGGGCAGTGCCGGCTTCGGTCGGTTCCTCAGCAGGTCCGCCACCTGCGCCTTCCCCGCGAGAACGCGCTCCAGCGTCGCGCGCAGCCGGTCCACCTCGCTCGGGTTCAGGTCCAGCGCGCGCAGCGGATCGGCGAAGGCAAACGTGTCGAGCACCAGCCCGCGGCGGTTGGAGAACGCCTCCGCCCGCAGAATATTTACCCCGAAGCTGGAAAGCGTGCCGGCAACCGAGGCGAACAGACCGGGCCGGTCGGCGGCCACCAGCGTCAGTTGCCAGGCCGGTTCCAGCCGGCGGATATCCACGGCCATCCCTTTCTCCCGGCTGCGCGCTTCGAGCGCCGCGTGCTCCCCGATTTCCGCCGGCGTGTGCGTGCGCAGATAGCGCGTGGGAAAGCCTTCCAGAAACTCCGCCGGCACGGCGCCGGAGGCCAAGTCCGGCGCGATGCGCTCGGTCTCCAGTTCGCGCGTCAGCTCGTTGTACACCGCCAGGTAAAGCTGCCACAGCTGCTCGGCGCGCCAGGGCGTCATCACCGTGGGGTTCACCGCGCTGATGTCGGCATACGTGAGCAGCGTGAGCGCTTTGAGCCGTTCGACAGTTTCCACCGCGTGCGCCACCTCGCGAATGGTTTGCGGATCGAAAATGTCGCGCGACTGCATGGCCGCGGAAAGCTCCAGGTGCCGCCCGATCAGGAAGAGCACGATATCGGCCACCTCGGCCGGCACCCGAATGCGCGCCATGGCGGCGCGAGCCAGCTTGAGTGAGGCGTCCACGTGGCCTTCGCCCGCCGTGCCCTTGCCGGAATCGTGAAACAGCATGGCGAACAGCAGCGCCGCTGGGTCCTTCACCTCCGCCAGCAACTCGCTGAAGCCCGCCCCCGCCGCGCGCACGTTTTCCATCCCCACGATGGTGTGCTCGTCCACCGTGTAGCGGTGGTAGAAATCGCGGACCACCAGGCACTCGATCTGCTCCAGTTCGGGGAAAAGCGCCGTGAGGAAACCACTCGCGTGCATCGCGCGGACCGCCAGCGGCGCGTGCGGCAGGCGGAAGATGCCGGCGAGCGCCGGCCACACCGGTAGCGGTCCGGCAAAGTGCGCGCGCAGCCGCTCCAGGCGCGCTTCGATCCGCTGCTCGGCTTCCGCCGATGGCACGATGCCGTGGCGCGCGGTGAATTCGAACAGGCGCAGCGCGAATTCCGGCTCGAACTCCAGCCGCCGCGGCTCGCGAAAATAGACGCGGTCGCCCCGCACGCTGAAATCGGCGTTCGACAGCCGCGAGCGCCAGTCCCGGAACTGCACCAGCAGCGAGCTGGATTGCGCTTCGGTCTCGTCCAGCGCGCGCAGCGCTGCGCGGGACACGGCACGCGCACGGCGATAGTACTCGCGCATCCACGCCGCCGCGCCGGTGTGCTGCCACTCTTCGGCGATGGCGTCCTGCGCATCGAAGGTGAGCACATTGTGGTCGCGCCCGGCCTGCAAATGCAGATAGCAGCGCAGGCGGGCAAGGAAACGGAAGGCGTCTTCGAGGTCGGAGGGCAATGCGGGGACCGGCTGCGAAATCCCCGCAGTTTGGGGATTTCGTTGCCTGTCCCCGAATTGCAGTTGCTGGAACCAGCGGACAAGCTGGTAATCGCGCAGCCCGCCCGGCGTGTCCTTGACGTTCGGCTCCAGGTGGTAGAACGTGTTGGCGAACCTGGCGTGGCGGTCGCGCGTGAGCTGCACCAGGTTGCGCGCCAGCGCCGCGCGGTTGCGTTGCAGAAACGGCGGCAGGCGGCGGGCGAAATCGGCATACAGCGCCCGGTCGCCGGTCACGTACCGCTGGTCGAGCAGGCTGACGTTCAGCTCGATATTGTGCGTGTGGATCTCGGTGCACTCCTCTGGCGTGCGCACCGAGTGGCTGGCGCGGAGGCCGCCATCCCACAGCCGCTGGAGCAGCGCGGCAATGGCTTCCCGGCGCGCCACCGCGGCGCTCTCCGACGGGAACAAAAGTAGTAGGTCCACGTCGGAATACGGGAAAAGCTCGCGCCGCCCGTAGCCGCCCACGGCCAGCACGGCCACGCCCGACGCCGCCGCTTCCGGCAGTAGCTCGCCCGCGGTTTGCGCCACCGTGCGGTCTACCTGTGCAGTGCGCTCGGCCAGAGCGAGCAGCGCGTCTTTCACGTCCATAACGAATTAGAGCCTCATCCTGCCCGAAAAGCTTCGAGCGTCCACGTATCGTCCGGCTCCGAGTGGCGCAGGATGTACAGGTTTCCGTCGTCCGCGCGAACGCGGAAATAAATCGCCTGGGGATCGTACCAGCGGTCCACCACTTCCTCCACCCCGAACCAGCGCTCGCCCAACTGGAAGCGCAGCGGGCGTTCGTCCGCCTTGTACCCGGAGTACGATTCAACGTGGATGGTCATGGACCCTCTGTTCACCACAGAGGACGGAGGACACGGAGATTCACAGAGAAAAACGAGAAGGACCCTCTGTGCTTTCTCTGTGCTCTCCGCGGCTCTGTGGTGAGATCCCTCATACCGCACCCAGGCCAACGCCGTTGAGCTCGCTTGTATCCATGGAGCCGTCGGTGACGTGGAAGATGCCGGGGAAGCGTTTTTCCCAGCCGCGGTTGGCGGCCGGCACGTATTGCCGGGCGTTGGCCTCGATGGCCGCCACCGTGGGAACGTGCGCCGCCAGGCTGGCGGACTGAATGAGCGACGCGCCCGGACACGTGAGGTCCTGCACGCACAGGAACATTTTGTATTTCTGCCCCGCGGACGCCATGAGCATCTCCTGGCTTTGCGTCTTGCAGGCCTTCAGCGCCACGCCGGTGTAGCCCATTTCCCGCGCCAACTGAAGGTTCTCGAAATCCGTAAGCGATTCGTCGATGACCACCGGCTTGAGTTTCGCTGCCGCATGCATCACGTTCTGGCGGTGGGATTTCAGGTCGCGCGCGGTGGGCTGCTCGACGTATTGTATCCGCTCGAAGCCTTGCGGGGTCTTCTCCTTCACGCGGCGCAGGAAATCGATCAGGTACTCCACGTTGGGGCATTTCTCGTTGAAATCGAGCGAATAGAACCAGGTGGAGACGCCGCGCTGCTTCTCGGTTTCGGTAGCGGCGCGGTCCACGCTCAGCACGCGATCGATGTCCCAGGCGAGATCGTCGCCGTCGAGCTTGATCTTCATGTGCGTCAACCCGTTGTAGCGGATCCATTCCGGCAGGGTCTGGGGCAGGCCGTCATTGACGCGGTGCTTGATATCCGAAGCGAAAATGGGATCGACGGCGCCCACCAGGTGATACAGCGGCATGCGCGGCTTGGGCTCGCGCGTGACATACCGGCTGGGGAACTCTCCCTTGAATTCTGGCGTCAGGTAGTGCGAGAGGTCATGGCTCATGAACTCCGGGCCATAGGTGTGATAGCAGTTGACGCCGTGCACCTTGCCGAACGCGTCGTGGATGGCCGCGTCGATGGGGCTGGCGGTCACCAGCGTGCAAAGCTTGGGAATGGGCTCGTCCAGCTTCAGGCGCTGCCCGACCTCGGCCGCGGCGCGTAGATATTCGGGCTCGAGCAGGACGTTGAGATCGATGGGGTGGCCGGCCTGCTTGCATCCGGCGCTGATCTTGGCGATGCGCTCCGCCAGCGCCTTCATCGCGCCCAGCGTGGTGTCGTACGACATGGTGTGGGAAGGAAACGACCACACGTTGCCCATCGGCATGGAGCCGAACCCCTTGGCCGTGTGCCCGTTCACCGTGCGCACCACGCAATCCACGTTGAGGAGCGTGACGCGGTCCACCACGTTGCCGCCGAACTTGATGGGTACGCGATAGGCATAATCCTGATAGCTCAGCCGGATGTCCTCGATCTGGATATCGGTGGGCCGGGCCGCTTTGGCGATGTTAAACATCACGGGAGCACCTGAAGCAGCTTTCAAAAAAGTACGCCGGGTCGTTTTCATGAAATTACAAGTCCGCCTGCGCGAGATACGTCCGCAGGCGCGCCAGGTCGCGCTTCATCGCCGGTGCGCTGGTCTCCGGCGTCAGCGGGTACTCGAAATGCATTTGCAGCGGCCCGGAGAAATTCGCGTCCGCCACCATTTTGAAGAACTCGGGAAAGTGCACCATGCCTTCGCCCAGCGGCACCCACCGCTCGCGCCATCCCCGGCGGGGGTCCTTGGCCCAGACGTAATCTTTCACCGCGATGCCGTGCAGGTACGGCCCGATGATGTGGAAGCTGTCGATCCAGCCGCCCAGGCCGCCTTCGATGGTCGCGTGTGCGACATCGTAATTCACCGCCACGGCCTGCGGATCGAAATCCTTGAGCAGGATGTAGAGGTCCCAGATGGGCGCGCCCACCAGGTTCACGCCCGAATGCGTGTGGTACATCGCACACACCTGGTAGCGCTTGTTGAGCGCAGCCAGCGCCGCGATGCGCGGCTTCATCGCGTCGAGTTGCGCGGGGAACGGTGTGCCCTTCTGGTAGCGGAACCCGCCCCAGCGGTATTGCCGGATGCCGAGCTCGGCCATGGTCTTGAGAATCGCTTCCGCGTGCGGCGTCGAGGGGTCCACGATATCGGTGGTGATCATGGGCACTTCGAGGCCGTGCTGCCGGATAATCGCCACCAGCTTCGGCAGCTCTTCCCGCGCATTCTCCGGCTCGATATGGCCGCCCTTGCGGACCGTGATGTCCACGCTGTCGAAGCCGATTTCGGCCGCGCCCTTGGCCAGCGCCTCGCCGTGGAGAAATTGCAGGTGCTTGGAAAAAATCGCCACCTTGAGTTTGCCCGCGCCTTTCGCGGGCATGGCGAGCAGCGCGGCCGTGCCGGCCAGCACCGCGCGGCGGGAGAGAGAGGGATCCTGGGAATCCATAACGAACAGTATGCGCTATTTCAGGATCTGGTACAGATTGCTGTAGTCGTCCGTCCAGAGGCGCACGTGCCGCGTATCGCTGATCTCCGTGGAATTCCTGGTTTCGAAATCGTCGAAACCGGCGGCGGGCGAAGTCATCAGCACCCAGGTGGCGCCGAAGACGTCCTGCGAATCGTCGTCCTCCGTATCCACCAGGCGCGCGACCGTGCCCATCGCGCGGCTCTCTCCCGCCAGCACCGGCTCGAGATCCAGGTAGCGGTTCGATATATGCACCGCCAGAATTCCGTCCGGCTTCAGATGGTGGAAATAGAGCTTCATCGCCTCGCGGGTCAGCAGGTGCACCGGAATGGAATCGCTGGAAAACGCATCCACCGCGAGCACGTCGAAATGCTCCGGCGCTTCGCGCTCCAGCGACAACCGCGCATCGCCCATCGCGATATCAACCTTGGCCTTCGAATCCCCCAGAAAGTGGAACTGCGTATGCGCCAGCCATGGCACCAGCGGGTTGATTTCGTAGAAGCGGTAATAATCGCCGGGCCGGCCGTAAGCCGCTATGGTTCCGGTCCCCAGCCCGATCACGCCCACCCGCAGCGCGTGCCCGGACTGCTCCTTGGCGCGGATGGAGATCCCGATGCCGCTGTTCGGCCCGTAGTAAGTAGTGGGCAGGTCCCGGCGTGCCGGCACCAGTAACTCCTCGCCGTGGTTGATGGTCCCGTTCGTCAGGCTGCGGACGGAATCCCAGCCGGTCGACGGCCCGGAATCGCGAACCCTGAGCGCGCCGTAAAAATTGCGCACCGTGAGCCGATAGCCGCTTGTGAGGCCGCTCACCTGGTATCCCAGGTAACCCACGAGGATGAGCGCCAGCACCTCGGTGCCGATTGCGGACCACCGGTTGCGCACGCGCCCGCCGCGCAGCGCCACCGATGCCAGAGCCGCAACTAGCACCAGCGCAGCCAGCAGCACGCTCTGGTCGAAGCTGTCCGGCAGCCGCTTGACCATCAGGTCTGCCGCGCTCCGGGCGGCAAAGACGATCGAGTTCTGGTGCTGGTAGGCCACAAATCCGGCCGCGGCCAGAAGAGCGAAACCGGCCGCGATGCTGCCGGGCGGCAGCAGCCCGCCGAACCAGCTTTCGCCATCGGCCCGCAGTGCGATCAGCGTCAGCAGCGCGCACGCTACCAACCCGATCTGCATTTCGTACAGCGCCGGAAAAACGTGCGGCGCCACCAGCCCCACCAGCAGTCCGCCCACCGCGCCTCCGGCCGCGATCATCAGGTAGAAATGCGTCAGGTACCGCGGATGCGGCTTCAGCCGCACCAGTTCGCCGTGGCACACCATGCAGCAGGTGAACAGCCCCATGCTGAAGAGCGGAATCAGAATCTTGATCGGCACACCGCCCGAGAATTCCGCGTTCACCGCGAACGCCATGCTGCCCAGCGCTACCGCCAGAAGTTGCAGGTACGGATTGCGCCGGTACCAGCCGCTCCCCTCGAAGCACAGGATGAACGTCAGCAGATAAATCGCCAGCGGCAGCACCCACAGGAACGGAATCGCCGCCACGTTCTGCGAGAGGTGATTGGTGATGGCCAGCAGCAGCACCGACGCGCACGCCGGCAGCGCCATCCACAGCGCGTACAGCCGCAAGCCCGGGCGCTCCCCATCTTCCGCTTCCGCCTCCGGCATGGCAACCGCGCCCCTGCCCGACCGGATCGCCGTCAGCCCGCACAGCACCACGAACGCGCCATACGCCACCGACCACATCCCGGCCTGCAGATGCGTGCCGAAGACCGGCTCGAACACCACCGGATAGCTCAGCAGCGCGAACATCGATCCCGCGTTCGAAAGCGCGTACAGCCGGTACGGCATCGCCCCCTTGAACCGCCGTGCGTACCATGCCTGGAGCAGGGGTCCCGTGGTCGAGAGCAGGAAATACGGTAGCCCCACCGTCACCGCCAGCAGCCGCAGGATGGCGAACGTCGGCTCCTCGAATCCGCTGGGCTTCCACGCCAGGCTCGGATAGATCGGCAGCGCCAGCACGCTCGCCGCGAGCAGCGAGGCGTGCAGCACCGTCTGCGCCCGCGGTTTCAGGTACCGCACCACCGCGTGTGCGTACAGATAGCCGAGCAGCAGCACCATCTGGAAAAACAGCAGCGACGTGGTCCACACCGCGGCCGAGCCGCCGAACCACGGAAGAATGATCTTCGCGATCACCGGCTCCACCTGAAACAACAGGAAGGCGCCAACGAGAATTGTAAGTGCGTATAAGAGCATGGAATTCTTGAGGAGTCAGGAGTCAGGAGTCAGAAGCCCCTGCTCCCTTCTTCTGACTCCTGACTCCTGTCTCCTGTCTACTCATTTATATGCCGCTACTCCAGTCACTCTTTCTCCAATAACCAGCGTGTGAATGTGATCGGTGCCTTCGTAGGTTTTCACCGTTTCCAGATTGCACATGTGGCGCATAATGGGATACTCGTCGGTGATCCCGTTCGCGCCCAGCAGGTCGCGGCTGAAACGCGCGCATTCCAGCGCCATGGCGGTGTTGTTGCGCTTGAGCATGGAAATGTGCGCCGGCTCGATGCGCCCCTGGTCCTTCAGCCGCCCCGCGTGCACGGCCAGCAGTTGCGCCTTGGTGATTTCCGTAATCATCCAGGCCAGTTTCTCCTGCACGAGCTGGTGCGAAGCGATCGGCCGGCCCTCGAACTGCTTGCGCACCACCGAATACGCGCGCGCCGTCTCGTAGCAATCCATGGCCGCCCCCACCACGCCCCAGCCAATCCCATACCGCGCCTGCGAGAGGCACGCCAGCGCCGCTTTCAATCCCTTCGCCCCCGGCAGCCGCTGCGGCTCCTGCACGCGGCAATCGGAAAACGAGAGGCTGGATGTCACAGAGGCGCGCATCGACCACTTGCCGTGAATGTCCGAAGTCGTGAACCCCGGGGTCCCGCGCTCCACCAGGAACCCATCAATGCCCTGCTCCGTGCGCGCCCACACCACCGCCACGTCCGCCATGCCGCCGTTGGTGATCCAGGTTTTCTCGCCGTTCAGCACCCACCGGTCGCCGTCGCGCCGCGCGGTGGTCCGCATGCCGGCGGGGTTCGATCCGAAATCCGGCTCCGTCAGCCCGAAACAGCCGATGGCTTTCCCGCTCTGCAGCCGCGGCAGCCAGGTGCGCTTCTGCTCCTCCGATCCGTACGTGTGGATCGGATACATCACCAGTGCGCCCTGCACCGACGCGAAGCTGCGCAGCCCGGAATCGCCGCGCTCCAGCTCCTGCATCATGAGCCCGTATTCCACGTTGCTCATCCCTGCGCAACCGTAGCCTTCGAGATTTGCGCCCAAAAATCCCAGTTCGGC
>JAJYLS010000023.1 GCA_021787555.1 Acidobacteriota bacterium
ACAATAATGCAAGCATCATCATGGGCATTTACATGGGAACATTATGCCGCTCGAAAATTAGAGCTATGTACTAAAAGAATCAATGGATTGCCCGCGAATTGCGGCTTATTTCTTAGGGGAACTTCGGACTAGCCCGCCTCTCTCCCAACCGGTTCCCGCCCGGTTCATTCGGAAGCCGGGCGGCGGCACACCATGAAGCTCACCGAATTTGGAGAGCCGGCGCTGCGGGAACTCGAGCGCCGCTATGCCGTGAAGCGGGAGGACCTCGACCCCCGCGTCTTTTACCGCCTCACCGGCCCCTACGACATCGTCGGCCTGCCCGAAGCACGCGTGAAGCTCACCTCCGAAAACGGCGCGCCGCCGCGGGCGTGATTGGCGCTACTACCTCGATCCCATCACCAGCCCGGCCGCGCCCACGATGCCCGATCGGTCCGGCACCTGCTGCTCGACGATCGGCACCTCGCGCGCCAGCAGCCCGCGCGAGCGCTTCCAGACCTCCTCGCGCAAAGGCTCGAGCAGCATGCTGCCGGCATCGGCGATCTGCCCCCCGATAATCACCAGCTCCGGGTCGAAAACGTGCAGCAGGCCGGCCAGCGCCGCTCCCAAACGGCGAATGGCCTTCGACACCACTTCCCGGGCCAGTTCATCGCCTTCGCTGGCCGCTTGAAAAATGGTGCGGCAGGTGGCGAGCTGCGGCTGCTCGCGGAACAGCCGCGTGAGGCTGGAAGCGCAGCCGCGGTGCACCGCCGCCCACACCTCGCCCTCGATGGCCCGCGCCGAGAAGACCGTTTCCAGGCAGCCGCGGTTCCCGCAGGCGCAACGCGCGCCGTCCGGCTCCACGGTCAAATGCCCGAGGTGCCCGGCCACCCCGCCATGGCCACGCAGCAGCCGCCCGTTGGCCAGCACGGCCCCGCCCACGCCCATCCCCAGCGTCAGCATGAGAACGTTGGCGCGGCCGCGCGCCGCGCCCCACACCATCTCTCCCGCCATCGCCACCCGCGCGTCGTTATCCGCGAAAACCGGCACGTCCATGGGCAGCCCCACCAGGTCGCTCAGCAGCACTCCTTCCAGATAATGCAGCGCTCCCGGCAGGATTTCCACCCGCGTGCTGTCCGGGTCGATGATGCCTTTGCACCCCACCCCTACGCCGGCGGGCAGGGCCGTGGCCTCCAGCAGCCAGCGGATGGCGTCGTGCAAAGAGGGCACAAAACTCTCCAGGTCCGCGGGAGTGGGAATGGACCGCGATGCCAGAACCGCGCCTTTCTCGTTGACCATCCCGGCGCGCACCTGCGCTCCGCCGATATCGATCCCCAGGACCATCATGGCCGTGTTCTTTCACTTTAGCCGATGGCGAGCACGGGCGGCCGGCGCGGGTCTCCTCCGGCTTCGGCAATAAAGGGGTGACAAAAAACTACCGCCCCCGCAGAAACTCGTAGCGTTCCAGCGTGGCGGCGATCTCGAAGGCATCGCTGGCATTGGCGGGCACGCGCTCGGCGCGCACCACTTTGCCGATGCACCGCAGGTTCACCACGTGCGCTCCTGTCTGGTTGAGGGCGATGACGTATTCAATCGGGCCGCCAAGGTCCGGTTCCGTGCCAGACGTGAATAAAACTCCACCGGAGCTGATATTCTTTGTACGGCCGGCATGGGCCACGCGCTCGGAGCCGGAACGGGTGATCGAGAGCGGCAACTCTAACGCAAAGCGCCTGGTTTTTCGCTGATCCATCACGTGTCATCCAAATGGTACGTGGTGTAGGCGCTGCGGTCAATAGACCTGAAATACGAGTAATACCAATCTCGTACTAGGAGCGATGCTATAGCCGTACGGGAGGAATAATCCGGGACGAGTTGTCAAACCCGCCCCGGGCAGGTTTTCTTTTGTTAGCTGATTTGCACAATAATGATAGCCAGCGTATAGAGCGCCAGCGATTCGATCAGGACGAGGCCCAACAGCAAGGCAAACCGGATCGCGGCCGCGGCGCCGGGATTGCGCGCCATCGCCTCGGCGGAACCGGCCACCGCCTTCCCCTGGGCCAGCCCGCAGAGCCCGGAAGCGAAGGCCATCGAGAACCCCGACGCGATGGCCTTCCACTGCGCATGTTGCTGCGCAATCTGGTTGGTATCGGCGGGATTGCCCTGGGCCAGGATCATGGAAAGCGACCCGGTCATCAGGAACAGCGACAACATCAGCAAGGCGTTCTTCTTCGTCATCTGACTTCTCTCCTAAGAAATCGCTCCCAGGCGGTGGTCCCCGTCATCCTCTTGCAGCCGGGCTCACACTGAAGGAGCGGCATGAAGCCGGTATTAATGCTCTTCCGCCACCGCTCCCGCCACGTACATCATCGCCAGGAGCATAAAAATATAAGCCTGAAGCAGCGACACGAAAACGTGCAGAGCCATGAACAGCGCCGGCACGGCGAAATAAGTCAGGCTGAGAAACACCATCAACACCTGCTCGCCCGCGTACATGTTGGCAAACAGGCGGACGGTCAGCGAGAGCACCCGCGCCAGATGGCTGATAATCTCGATCACCACCACCAGCGGTGCGATCCAGATCATCGGTCCCAGGAATTTAGCCAGGTACCTGAAAATTCCGTTCGCCTGCACGCCCACCAGGTTGTAATAAAGGAACACGGCCATCGCGCAGCCCAGCGGCACCGGCGGAAACATGGTCGGCGATTCGAACCCGGGAATGATGCCGATCAGGTTGGCAAACAGGACAAAGATGAAAATGGTTCCGAAAAACGCCAGGTAGCGCGGCCCTTCATGCCCCACCTGGTCTTTCGATTCTCCGTGCACGAATTCGTAGATGATTTCAAAGGCGTGCTGGAGTTTCCCCGGATTGTCCACCGACATGCGCGGCTTGAGCGCCGCAAACAACACGATAATGATCAGCGTCACCAGCAACTGCATGGTGACGTAATTGGCCCAGGGGCGCGGTTGGGCGTGTATCCCCACCAGCCCGAGGCACCAGTTGCCCAGCCCGGCGAGATAGTTATTGAAGATCTTGGTGATCCACAACTCGGTTTGCATACACCAGTTCGAAAAGGATTTCGACGATCACCGCGGCGGTCGCTACGAACAACCCCACGAGCGCGGCTAAGATGCTGATCGTAGAATAAATCACTATAGCATAGGCCCCGAGGCCCAAGAGCACGTAGCGGAGGACCGCCAGCGTCAGGGTGTGCTTGCGCGTCTGCTGGACAGGCGGGGCGTCCGCCGGGCCGTTCGCCCCAACGCCGAGCGCGTTGACAATGGCCTTGAGGCAGACGAAATTGAGCCACGATGCGGCGGCGCCCAGCAGGAAGCCCTCGCCCGATTTCCACCCGCCCCACGCCAGGGCTGCGGCCGTGCCTCCGCTGCCCAGAACCAGCATGATCTTCCAGATCCGCGCCACGGCCCGCTCGAAGAAACGGCCGTCAGGTATCATCGCGCGTGTCCCGCATGAGTTGCCGGATGAGTTCGACGAATCCCGCGGCGATGCCCAGAATCAGAAACGGAATGTGAAAGAAGCGGGTCTCGAACGCCTTGTCGAGCAGGTAGCCGATGAGGTAGCCGATGAAGGTGGCCGCCGGCAGAAGAAAGGCCAGGGTGGTGTATTCCCCAACCTGCGCGGCGAAGTTTCTCTTACGCGGCATGTTCGGCCGCCTCGCGCACCAGCAGCCCCATTTTCGGGTGCGCCGGTTCGATGGCCGGATGGACCCCGAACTCCTCGAGCGCCTCGGAGGTGGCAGGGCCGATGGAGGCGACCAGGCACCGCCGCAAGCCGGCCAGTACCGCGTCCTCGATGCCCTCCTCCCGCGCCACGCGAGCGAGATGCTCGATCTGCACGGCCGCGGTGAAAAGCGTGGCATCGAATTGCCCGGCGGCCAGACGCCGCCCGGCTTCCCGCAGCGGGCCGGTATCCTCCGGCAGGTCGTAACGGTATATGCGCAGTGCCGTGACTTCCGCGCCGCGCGCGCACAGTCCGGCGATCAATTCCGGACCCGGCCGCCCGTACTCCTGCACCGCGATGTGCCGCTCCGGCCGGCCAGCCGTCACCGCCAGCACCTCGCGCCAGGTGTTCGGCTCGCCCGCAATCAGCGATGGCGCAAGCCCCATCTGCCGCAGCGCGGCGGCGGGTTTAGGCCCGCGCGCCACCGTCGTAATGCGGCCCAGCGCTGCCGCGAATGCGTCCTCCGGGTACCGTTCCTTCAGGAGCGCGTTCAATTGCCGCGTTCCCACGCCGGTGAGCAACACCATCATGTCAAACTCGCCGGCGAACAGGCGTTGGGCGAAAGCAAAAGCCGAGCCATGGTTTTCGAGCGGCGCCGCGCGCATCGACGGCGCCACAAAAGGCTGGCCGCCCTGCTTGCGAATCAACTCCGCGATTTCCACCGCGCGGCGCGATTCGAGCGCAAGCACCCGTTTTCCGTCGAACGCCATGATCAGATTGTGGCACAGGCAGGAATGCCGGCGCGTTTTCAGGAAGCGATCCTATTGGTCCGGCGGTAATTCCGCAGATGGGCTGCCATGAGCAGGTCCGCCAGCGCCAGGTGCTCCTTGAGCCACGCGGCCAGTTCGCGCAGGATCGGCTCTAACGTTTCACGGTCGCCGCGCTCTGCCACCTGCGCCCACTTCTTGGCCTTTTTCCGCGCGCCATCGTGCGACTGCTTGTGCCACGCGTAAGAGGGGTAACCCGTGGCGCGCATCAGGCGCTCCTCATGGGCAAGGTGGTCGTCGAGGCCAGCCACCAGGTTGCGGAAGCGGGAGTGGACCTGCGCCGCCGGCGCGTCCGCCAGCACGGCCTCATACAGTTCCTGGGTCAGCCGAAACAAGCCCCGATGTTCCGCATCCAATTCGGGGACATAGACTTCGTGCGCTTTGCTCCACCTCAGGAGCTGCATGATGCACCCTCCGGGCTCAGGTCGAGCCCCAGGGATCATCTTAGCACAAACAGGACTTTCAGGACTGAAATAGCGAATTTGCCGGGGGTTACGCCCGCCGACGCCGTAGAACACCGAGCGCCAGGACACCGGCGGCGAAGAGGGTCCAGGTGGCGGGCTCGGGGGTGCTTGCGGTCAGGCTGTCCACGACCACGCCATCGTAGTAGTCGTCAGCCTGATCCACCTGGAAGCCGACGTAGTTGGTTCCGGTGACGAAACTGACGCCCGCCACGGCGTTGCTCAAGGTGAACGAGGTCAGGCCGGCGCTCGCGCCGCAGAACGGGGCCGTGCCGCAGGAGTCGGCCAGTTGGCCACCCTGCGAGGGCGAGTTCCCGGATAGCGACGTGCCATTTACAACCATGTGGCCGGTATCGTCACCTGTCCAGGAGCCGCTTACGTGGACCAGGGCCGGATCGAGCCCCATCGGAATCGTGAAGCTGATGACGTACAGGGCCTGGTAGCTGCAAGCGGTGCTGTTCGCGTTCTGCGTGCACCCGGGATCGGGGGCGGTGCTGTCTGTGAGCGATACCCATTTGCCACTGCTGTAATCCGCCCATGCGTTCGAGGGGCCGTACTGATTGGCGGAACTCAGCACCAGGGGCGCGCTGTGCGGGCCGGTGTACCCGGACGTGGTGCCAGTCCAGGTGACAGCGTTGGCGTCGTACACGAGGTAGTTTCCGTCGCTGTAAGGACCGCCAGCGTCGTCGGCGTTATTGGGGTTGAGCAGGGCGCCGCAATTTGCCGAGCGTCCGGTTCCGCACAAGCCAATGATCCCGTCCGCGTGGGCGGAGCAAGTTATCAAAACGAAGCCAATTGTCAGCAGAAAAAAGCGCCTAAGAGCACCCGAATGGTTAGATTACACCCATAACGCAAAGGGATCAATACAGTACCGGTACTATTCTGTCCGGAAAGGTTACCGGGCCAGCGCTTCATCCGGCTGAGGGACCGGCTGCTTGTGCTTGCACTCGGGGTTGGGGCACTGCCAGATCGGGCCGGCTTTTAGCCATTTTTCGATCATGTACGGGCTGCCGCATTCGGGGCACTTCTCCGCGACGGGCTTGCCCCACGCCACGAAATTGCACTCCGGATAGCGGCTGCAACCGTAAAACGTCTTGCCGCGCCGGGAGCGCCGCTCCACGATTTCGCCTTCCGAGCACTCCGGGCACTTGACGCCGATCGTCTTTTGTTTCACGTACTTACATGTTGGATAATTGCTGCACGCGGTGAATTCGCCGTAGCGCCCAGTCTTGACCACGAGGTTGCTGCCGCACTGCGGGCACTTTTCCTCGAGGGGCCGGTCGGGCTTCTTCTGCTGCCCGCCGATCGGCTTGGTGGTCTTGCAATCCGGATAGCCGGTGCAGGCATAGAACGTTCCGAACCGGCCCTTTTTGAGTACCATGGGCCGGCCACAGTTCTCACAGTACTCTTCGTCGCCCTGCTCGGAAAGGTCTACTTTGTCCAGATCCGGCAGGTCGACGGTTAGCTCGCGCGTGTAGGTGCATTCCGGATAGCCGGTGCAGGCGATGAAGCTGCCGTGCTTGCCCCACTTGATGACCAGTGGCTTGCCGCACTTCTCGCACGTCAAGTCGGTGGGCTTCTCCATCCGCTTGATGTCGGTCATGTGTTCTTCGGCGTGCTTGAGGTCGCGCTCGAAGCGGTCGTAGAACTCGGACATGGCCATGCGCCAGTCGAGCTTGCCGTCTTCGATTTCGTCCAGCTCCTCTTCCATCCGCGCGGTGTACTTCACCTCGAAAATGTCGTCGAAGCTTTCGAGCAGGAGATCGGTGACGACCATGCCCAACTCGGTGGGGATGAAGCGGCCGCCTTCCTTCCTGACGTACTCGCGTTCCTGGATGGTGGAGAGAATCGAGGCGTAGGTGGAGGGCCGCCCGACGCCATCGGCTTCCAGGCGCTTCACCAGCGTGGCTTCGTTGTAGCGGGGCGGAGGCTCGGTAAAATGCTGCTCCGGGCGGAGCGCGCGGAAACGCAGGTGCTCGCCTTCGGCGACTTGCGGCAGCCGGTGCTTCGTCTCTTCGTCCTCTTCGTCGAGCTGGTCCTTGCCTTCCTCGTAGACCTTCAGATAGCCCTGGAATTTCAGCACGGAGCCCGTGGCGCGGAAGAGGTATTCGGCTGCGTTCCGGCCTTTGGCCGCCACATCGATGGTGGTCTGGTCGTACAGCGCGGGCACCATCTGGGAAGCCACGAAGCGGTTCCAGATGAGCCGGTAGAGCTTCATTTCGTCTTCGGCCAGATATTTTTCCACCACGTCCGGCGAAAACGCCATGGAGGTGGGGCGAATGGCTTCGTGCGCGTCCTGCGCTTCCTTCTTCGAACGGTAGACGTTGGGCGTTTCCGGGCGGAATTCCGGCCCGAAACGCTCGGCGATGTAGTCGCGCACGTCGCGCAGGGCATCTTCGGAAACGCGCGGCGAATCCGTGCGCATGTAGGTGATCAGGCCGACCGCGCCTTCCTTACCGATCTCGATGCCTTCATACAGCCGCTGCGCCAGCATCATGGTGCGCTTCACGCTGAAGCGCAGCTTGCGCGAGGATTCCTGCTGGAGGGTCGAGGTGATGAAGGGCGCTACGGGATTGCGCCGCTTCTCGCGCGTGGCGACGGACCTGACGATGTAATCGGCCCCTTCGAGCTGCGCCAGCACGTCATCGGCGGTTTCGTGGTCGCCGATCTCGGCCGGCCGATCGTCGATCTTGTTCAGCCGGGCGCTGAAATGCGGCGGCTTTTTGGCTTGCAGATCGGCGTCGATGGTCCAGTATTCCTTGGGAACGAACGCCCGGATTTCGCGCTCGCGCTCGACGATGAGCCGCAGCGCCACGGTCTGCACGCGCCCCGCGGAAAGACCGCGCCGGACCTTGTCCCAGAGCAGCGGCGAGATTTTGTAGCCCACCAGCCGGTCGAGCACGCGGCGCGCCTGCTGCGCCTCCACCAGGTTGATATCCACCTGTCCGGGAACTTCGAAAGCCTTCTGGATGGCGCGCTTGGTGATCTCGTTGAACATCACCCGGAAGATGCGCGGGCCGTTTTTCTTGCCGTTTTGCAGCTCCTCCTGGAGGTGATAGCAGATGGCCTCGCCCTCGCGATCCGGGTCGGCGGCCAGGTACACCGATTCCACGTTCTTGGCGGCCTGCTTGAGCTCGCCGATGAGCTTCTTCTTCCCTTCGATGATTTCGTACCGGGGCTGGAAGCCGTGATCGACATCCACCGCGAGGTCGCGCTTGGGGAGATCCTTGATATGACCGAGGGAAGCCTTTACCACGTATTGCTTGCCCAGGTATTTGTTGATGGTCTTCGCCTTGGCAGGCGATTCCACGATTACCAGAGCCTTTGCCATATGAAACGTTCAGAGTGCGGGGGCGGACCCGAGGAAACCCGCCCTACCCCACTGACCTTACCACACCTTCACAAAATTCTTGCCGGGCAGTTGCTTGACCAGGCCCAGCATTTCCAGCTCAAAGAGCGCGGCGATGAGCTCGGACGCGGAGGTATCCTGCACCTTTTCAAGGAGATCGTCCAAGTGTACGGCAGCATCCACCTGAAGCAAGTCGAGCACGCGGCGCGCTGCCGAATCGAGTTCAGGACCGGGCTGTCCTCCGCCGGCTCCGCCTGCCAGTAAAGATGCCTGAGTGCCGTCCGAAGTTGCAGCCCCCTCGCCCAGAATGCGCTCCCGGCCCCTCTCTATTAGACGCCGGCGGGCCTCCGGAGGAAGCTCGGAAATGACGTCGTTCCAATCCTGAATCAGCCGGGCGCCCTGCTTAATCAGCAGGTTAGGGCCCCAGCTCATTTTCGAGGTGATATTTCCGGGCACCGCGAACACGTCGCGCCCCTGGTCCATGGCCAGCTTGGCGGTAATGGCCGAACCGCTGTACTGCGCGCCTTCCACGACCAGGACGCCCACGCTCAGACCGCTGATGATGCGGTTGCGGATGGGGAAATTCTGCGGAAAAGCTATGGACCCCATGGGAAATTCGGAGAGGATGAGCCCTTTTTCCACGACCTCGGCGGCAAGCTTTTTGTTTTCGGAGGGATAGACCACATCGACGCCGCAGCCGAGCACCGCGACGGTGTCGCCGCCGGCCGCAAGCGCGCCGCGGTGCGCCGCGGTATCGATGCCGCGAGCCATGCCGCTGGCGATCGCCAGCCCGGCGTGGGCGAGGTCCGCCGAAAGGCGCTCGGCCACCGCTATGCCGTAGGGCGTGGGGCGGCGCGTGCCCACCACGCCCAGCATGAGCGAACCGAGCAGTTCGACGCGCCCGCGCGCGAACAGCAGGATGGGCGGATCGAAGATTTCGCGCAGCACCTGCGGATAGCGCGGGTCGGCGATGGTGACCAGCACCGCGCCGGCGGCCGCCATTTTGTCGTGCTGCGCCGCGGCGTCCTCGAAGGTGCAGCCGCTGGCGATGGATTGCGCCACCGCGCCGCTGACTCCGGCGGCTTCCAGTTCCGTGCGCGACGCGCGGAAGATGGCCTGAACGCTGCGGAAGCGATCGATGAGTTTTCCCGAGAGCCTGGTTCCCAGACCGGGGACCAGTTTCAGAGCCAGCCAGTAGAGTTCCTCTTCCCGGCCGGGGACAGGCGCATGCATGAAGCGATCTCCAAGGTAGCACATTGCGGCGGGAATCGCCGCAGCGGGGTGCCCTTTGGGTGCGCGACGCAGAAGTGGAGAGAAAGGAGGCCTTCGGATCCGCCGGGAAAAGGTGCCGGTGCTGTAACGTGGGACGGGCGAATCGCCTAATGCCGCATAGTTTTTGGCGGGAGCTGGGGAGCGGAGATCCGGAAAACCCAAAACGGGTGCACGACATGAGGGTGGAAGTCATGCTGCCCCGGCGCCCCTCCCAGTAGGTCTCGAACCGGCCATTGAGATGGCAGCACCGCAAGGCGATGATGGCGTTGGCTCCGCGGACGGTCCAGAACATGCCGGACCTTTTGAGGCGTGAGCCGATGACCGCCTTACACCCGGCTTCAATGACTCCGGAGCCGACGAACAGGTGCTGGACGCGGAATTGGGGATAACGCATGCGGTCTGCGTTGCGGCGGAAGTAGTCCGCTTCCAGGCGGATCTTCTCAGCCACTTCGGGATTGGTGGATTGCAGGGAGGCAATCGCGGCCACCAGCTTTTCGATTTTCCCTTTGTCCAGCAGTTCCGGCGGGGTGTGCGACAGCCATTCGGCAACCGACAAATCTTCAATCGATGGCCGTGATGCGCGCCGTGCCGTAGAGCATGATGGACCACTCGGCGGCTTTGTGCCAATGCAGCTCGCGGATGCCGCCGGCCTCCAGCCGCATATCCACGCCGGCGAGTTCCTCGGCCACCGGAAGCTCGCGAACGGTCACCTCGCGCGACCAGCCGCCCTTATAGACGCGCGATTCTGGCGGCCTATTCCTTCAGCACCGTGGCGAAGGTTCCGTTGGTGATCGCCCAGCCGCGGTCCACGTGCTCCTTCAGTTGCGCGCGGAAATTCTTCACCACCGAGGGATTCGCCTCGGCCACGTCCTTCATCTCCAGCGGGTCCTTGCGCAGGTCGTAGAGCTGTTCGAAGGGCGGGCCGGGGCTCCAGCGCCCGATGTAGTTCCACTCCGGCGTACGGATGGAGGCGTGCTCGCCCCAACCCGTGATGGTGTGGTCGCGGCCGGAGTCGCGGCGTGCCTCGATCAGCGGCACCAGGCTCTGGCCGGTGACGCGCTGCGGCGCCGGCACGTCCAGCAGTTCGAGCAGCGTGGGCATGAGATCGATGTGCTGCACGTAGCCGCCGATCCGGCGACCTTCCCACTGCCGCCGCGGGTGATAGACCGCCAGCGGAACATGCGTGACCTGGTCACGGATGCGCGTTTCGCCCTTGTGGATCTGCCCCTGCTCGCCCATCATGGTGCCGTGATCGGCGGTGAAGGAGATGATGGTGTTGCGCATCAGGCCGAGGGATTCCACTTTTTGCAGGAACTTGCCCATGCGCGCGTCGACGAAGCTCGCCAGGCCGCCGTAAAGCGCGCGCACGTGCTCCACCTCGACCGGCGTCATCTCCGCGGTGGTCTGCGGCGGCGAGATCAGCCGCGGGCCGTGGTAATTGCTCTTCATGTAAAGCCGGTAGTAATCGTCCGGCGGATCCCAGTACTCGTGCGGCGAGAACGATTCGATGTGCAGGTAGAACGGCTGATTGCCGGCTGCGTTGTTGTCGAGCCAGCGGCTGGCCTGATCGAACACCTGCGCCGCCAGCCAGTCGTCTTCGGTCTTCCATTCGCGCCGGTTGAGCAGATATTGCAGCGGGCCGGACACTTTGTGGCTCGCGTCCCCGCGCGCTCCGCGCGCCCCGCCGCGCCTCGTCGCGCGCGTGTGCGAGGGATGCATGTAGTCGGCCATGTTGACGGCATTGCGCGGCCCGCTTTCCAGCCGGTCGCTTTCCTGCCCGCGAATCCAGCGCCAGGAATCGAAGCCGCGATGGAAATTCTTGTCCGGCTTGAACTCGTGGTAGAGGTCGGAAACGATGGCGGTGACGTAGCCCGATTGTTGGAGCGTCTCGGAGATGGTCACATCTTCGGTGTAGAGCTGGTGCCAGCCGCGGATCCTCACCGGGTCGTCCGGCTGCTTGATGAGGTGCGAAGGGAAGATGCGCCGCCCGGTATAAACCGCCCGGCGGCAGGGAATCGTGGGCAGGACTTCAGGGTAGGCCTGTGTGAACATCGCCGAACGCGCCAGCAACGCGTCGGCGTGCGGCGTGTGCGCCTGGTGCGCGCCGTAGGCGTTGATCCAGTGCGTGCCCCAGGTGTCTATGCCGATGTGAATGAGGTTCAGCTTGCCGCTTTGCTCAGCCGGCGCCTGCGCGCCGGCGACCGCGGGGAGTGCAGCCGCTCCCGCCGCCGCCGTCAGCAAAGTTCTCCGCGAAATTCGGGTCATACGTTCAGCCTTTCGTTCGTCGGGCTTCGGCCCATGCCGCGCCGCGCGCCAGGATTCTGTGAAACAGAACCAGGATGCCCAACGCGATCATGAAAATCACCCAGCCCGTCGATTCATGAAAAAAACCTTCCGCCAACTCGGGCTTGATCTGGCTCACAATGCCGGTAATCGTCACGCGGCTGCCGTTCGCCAGGATGGCGATCGGAATGGTCGACAGGAACAGCACCACCCGGAGCCACGTCCTCCGCTCGAAAAAGTGTCCGTACACCAGCGAGAGGAACGTCAGCGAGAGCAGCGAGCGGATGCCGCTGCACGCCTCCACGACCGAGAGCTTCTGCGTCGGCAGTTCGAGCACGTTGCCCTCCCGCAGCACCGGAACGTTCACCAGCATGAGGGCGCCGGTGGCCAGTTTGCTCGCCAGAATCTGAAGCGGAAATGTCAGGCGGGTGTAAATCACCGCCGGCAGCGGAATCATGAAGCACAGCAGAAACAGCGGAAAGGCCAGCTTGTTCAGCATGATCGTGCCGCCCAGCGTCCACAGCACACCGACGAGCGTGATCACGAAGGCCGTGTTGGACAGGAACGGCTCCGCTCCGAGCGTTCCCAGTATCAGTAGCAGCATGCCCCACAGCACCACGGCGAGACCCCACCAGTTCGGTTGCGGCTTGATCGCCAACAGTTCTTCTCTCCGCTGCCAGACCATGAACACCGAGAGCACCGGAACGAAGAAGCCGTGGCCCATGTCCGGATTGTCGTACCAGACCGCCCCCAGCTTTTGGAGAACCGGCGCGTAGGTGGCCAGCAGCAGCAGTCCGAACCAGCAGAAAGTCCACGGGATTTGTGATTTACGAGCCCGATCCGCTACTGGGGTCATAAAAGCCATCGATTATCATAGCAGCCCGAAACATTGCTCCGGGGCGAACGCGATGAACCGGCCGGAAACCCGCGGCGCGGTCCGTTAGACTGGAAACAGTGGAACGAGAGGTCCCGGGTAAAGCGTGCGACGCGCGGCTGATGCGCCGCCTCGATCCAGCCGGCGTGGACCGCATCGATTTCCCCAACGCCACGCTCTGGTTCTGCATCAGCTTTGCCTACGGCAAGAAGAGCTATTGAGATGTCCGGGCCCGCCTGGCTGCACAACACCCGCTATGCCATTGTCGCCAAAGGCCCGGCGGGAACCAGCCGCGACCAGATCCCCCCAAATGATGCAGCCTGCTGGCCGAGAGGTTCAAGCTGCAACTGCATCACGAGACCCGGGAGTCCTCTGCTCTCGCCCTGATCGTGGGCAAGCACGGGCCGAAGCTCCGAGGCGGCGGGATCCGGCGACGCTCAGGGCGGCGCGCATTTCGGCATCAGCATGACACCGCAGGTCGTGATGCGTATGGACGTCCAGAACGCGGCCATGTCCGCCTTCGCCAACACCTTGACCGGCCTTCTGGGCCGCCCCGTGCTCGACAAAACGCCCCGCCGGGCGCCGAGCCCGGGCTCTCCATCTACGGCGCTATCCAGCAACTGGGCCTCAAGCTCGAATCGCGGAAGCTCCCGCTGGACGTGATCGTGATCGACTCCGCGGAGAGAACGCCGGCTGAGAACTGACTCCGCGCGGCGCGCTACGCGCGGCCGCTGACAGGCGAATCGCCTGTCCCACCCAGGGAGCAACGCTTCCGCGCTTTCCGGAACACGTCCGCCAGCATCTTCTCCGTGAGCTTCCCGGTCGAAGTGTTCTGCTGACTCGGGTGATACGAGCTGATGAGCAGCGGCCAGCCCGGCGGCAACCGGTGCTCGCGGTTGTGCGCGAACGTGAAACCCGCGCGGCTGCGGATCGCTCCGTGCGATTTCAGGATATCCAGGTAATTGTCGAAGGCGATCTTCCCCAGCGCCACCACCACCTTCACATCTTTCAACAATTCCAGTTCGCGCTCCAGGAACGGCCGGCAGTTGCGGATCTCCTCCGGCGTCGGCTTGTTGCCCGGCGGCGCGCAGCGCGCCGACGCGGTTATGTATATCCCTTCGAGCGTCAACCCGTCGTCGCACGACACGCTGGCCGGTTGGTTGGCGAACCCGGTCTGGTGCAGCGTCTTGTAGAGCACATCGCCCGACCGGTCGCCGGTGAACATCCTGCCCGTGCGGTTCGAGCCGTGCGCTCCCGGCGCCAGCCCCAGGATCAGCACCTTCGCCCGCGGATCGCCGAACCCCGGTACCGGCTTACCCCAGTACTCCCAGGTACGATACGCCCGCCGCTTCACCTCCGCGATGTGGGTGCAATGTTCGCGCAGTCGCGGACAGCGGTGGCATCGCACGATTTCTTCCTGCAACATATCGAGCAAACCACATCTTATCCCGGCCGCTCCAGATCGACACATGGTAAAATCAACTTGACGGACCGCAGGCGGAGCGTAGAAAATACGGATAGTCTGGTAGCTCCGGCCGGATCCTTCGATTGTTAGCTCTAGCCCTCCCGGCGTGTACCCGGATATGTACAGAAGTGCCCAGTCTCCTGTCTTTCGACCTTTTCGAGCCGTTCTGATTGTTAGCCTGGTTATCGGACTTTGCGGCGCAACTACAGCTAGGAAACGACGGCGGCACCACCATGTAACTCATCCTGCGACGGCCGCAGCAAAGACCAAGACCACAGCCAAGTCCGGGACCACGGCCAAAACCAGGGCGGTTGCCGCCAGGACTACGACCGCGCACACGGTCCACCGCACCTCCGTCCGTATGCGCACCGTCAGGCCCCGCGGGCCGATCATTGCCGGCGGGCCATGGTACGAGCCGACTTATGCCGATTCCACCGCTGGCGACTACGTCGATGGCGAGGATCTGGAAATCCGCCGCGCCGCTGTCGAAGCGCTCGGCGCCTATAACGGCTCGGTGGTTGTCGTGGATCCTTCTGACGGCCGCATCCTCAGCATGGTCAACCAGAAGATCGCGCTAGGCACCGGCTTCCAGCCCTGCTCCACCATCAAGCTTTCGGTCGCCCTCGCCGGGCTCAGCGAAAAGGTAATCTCGCCTGCCAACAAGTTTCGCCTCGCCAGCCTGCACATGGATCTTACCTATGCCTTGGCACACTCCAATAACTACTTCTTCGCCACGTTGGGGCAGCGGCTCGGCTTCGAGAAAGTGAGTTACTACGCCCACTTATTCGGTTACGGCGAAAAGGCGGGACTGGATATTCCTGGTGAGTCGTCCGGCCATTATCCCTCCGCCCCGCCGAAGAACGGCGGCACCGGCATGCTCACCAGTTTCGGCGAGGAGATTCAGCAGACCCCGCTCCAGCTTGCCGCGCTGGTATCCGCCATCGCCAACGGCGGCACGCTTTACTACCTGCAATATCCGCGCAACCAGCAGGAGGTGCAGCATTTCGTCCCGCGCATCAAGCGCAGGCTGGATATCGACAGCCTGGTTCAGTACGTAAAGCCCGGCATGCGCGCGGCGGTCGAGTTCGGCACCGCCCACCGCGCCCGCGAAGACGGTCCCATCGCCGGAAAGACCGGAACGTGCAGCGAGAACCACACTCACCTGGGATGGTTCGGCTCTTTTAACGACAGCTACAACCGCAAACTGGTGGTCGTGGTGCTCCTGACCGGCGGGCGTCCCTCCATTGGCCCGCTCGCCGCGGGCATCGCGGGCGATGTCTACCGCCTGCTGGGCGAGAAGAATTATTTCGCCCGCACCGGCCCGTTCAACCCGGCATCGCTGATTTCGACGCAGGTCTGCTGCCGGTAGCCGTAAGCATCACCGCGACCTTTTTGCGTATCGTTCTGGCGGCTTCCGGCACGTGTAAGACATCACACTCGGAGCCTAGAATATACGGGTGGCCGACGGCCTTCATCCGGGCGATGAGTTCTAAGGTCATGCTCTCAACCTTATCAACCGGCATAACAGAATCCGAGTAGAAACTCTTAGTCGGCAGATTGCCGGACCATGGCGCTATTCAGCTCACCGCAGTCGTGAAATATGAGGTCCACGCCGGCCTCCGCCAGTTGCCGCCTCAGGCGCAGATTTGGCTGCATGACGAAGCGTTCGAAAATATCCGATCCGGCGTTGATCTGCTTAGGAGAGAGATAGACGATGTTGGCCGCTGGTTCGCAGATCAGAATCGCTTTCGCCCCGGCCTCTGCCTGCGCTCTCAGAGCCCTGGACACGGCCAATTCCGCCAGTTCGAGACAACGCTCCACCATCAAGACACCGGGATCTTCGGCGGCGCTGACGCCCATGCCGGCCATGGCAATAGGCGTAATAGGGTCGGCAATCAGCTTGGTGGTGAGTGAGAAAGGGACCAATCGCCATCCCGACCGGCAGCAGATCGATCCGTTCCCCGATGTAGCGAATGGAAGCTATGTGCGCCTGGTTGCGTCCGGAAAATGAAAGATCCATGGCCGCTTTCACTTGATCCACCACGGCATCACCGGGCGGTTCCAGGAAATGGAACGTGTCCACATCAGCGTCGGGGATGCCCAGGATGCGGAGCAGGTCGGCTTTCTCCAGGCGCAGGTCCATCAGCGCCACCGCCAAAGGCAGACGGTGCCGCCGCGCGGCATCTTCTATTACTTTGCCCAGGCGGTTACCGTCAAGAACAATTTCCGCCGCATCCGAATGCTCATGCAACTCCAGATCCGTGCCGATCGGCACCCGCAGGCCGGATCGGGCCAAGTCAATGTAGTATTGACGATTCATGAGCAGCGGCCTTCTTCGGCACGCCCTTGGGATGGCAATCGAGGCACTTCGCCGTATGAATGTTGTGCGCGCTCTTGGGATTGCGGAACGTCGTGTCCATCTTCTCCACGTCGATGCCGCAGTTGGATAGCCGCGGGTGGCAATCCGCGCAGGATTGCCGGGTGGCTTCGCCGTGCTGCTCGTGGCATGCCAGGCAGCTCAGTCCTTCATGGATGCCCAGCGGCGTGCGATCGTCTCCCGAGCCCGCCTGCATGGTGGCCAGCGGTGCGTGGCACTGGTAGCACAGCGCCTGCCGCTGGTCGGAGCTTATGCGCACCGGCCGCGCGCCTTCGTAAATCGCCGGCAAAGGCAAAATCGCGGCCGAAACGTTCATCCGCGTGCGCCGGTCGAACAAGCCCACCGACGGCCGCACGATCTCCTCCTGCGCGCTTACCCGCTCGCGCGGCTTCACGAGCGGAGCGCCCTCGCGGTGAATCGAATGGCACGCCATGCATGGGATGGCCGGCAGGTTGGCATACGACGGATCTTTCAAACGCCACGGCCCCACCGTGTTCACCGGCTCGACCAGGTCCTTGATCCCGCCTTCGAAGTGCATCCCGTGGCAGCGGAAGCAATCGTCCATCAAAAGCTGCTTGCGGTTCCGATCGCTGTCCGTAAAGATGCGCGCGTAGGTGGTGGAATGCGCGCCCGAAGCCCACTCGGCAAACTCCTGCTCGTGGCACTTCCGGCAGCGCGGCAGCATGTCGAAGATGTCCTGCGGGCCGAGATGCACCTGGTCCGGCACGGTCCCCGCCATGTGCGCCTCCACGCGCCGCAGGTCCTTCTGAAGCGAGCCGGCGTGGCACTCCACGCAGTTGATGTTGCGGTGCGTCGCATGACGCCACCGGTCGTAATCGATTCCGATCTCGTGGCAGCGCGCGCAGCCGGTCCCCCACGAAGATTGATAATAGAGGTCCGCCGCCGGCACACTCGCAAGGCCCACCGCTAGCACCGCGGCCGGCGCCATCCACAGTTTCCATCGCCCGCTCATGACCGGAACCTCGTTCCCCGCCACGTCTTTATGAGGTGCTCCGAAATGCGGTAGGCGTCCGCCATGATGGTCAGCGCGGGGTTGAATCCGCCGTTGGTCACGTGCAGGCTGCCGTCCGCCACGAAAACGTTGTCGATATCGTGCACCTGCCCGTAGCGGTTGGCCACGCTGGCTTTGGGATCGTTGCCCATGCGGCACGTGCCCGCCTGGTGCTGCCCGCCGGTGACGTTGTGCCCCGGCAGCTTGCGCCAGGTCTCGGCCGCGCCCGCCGCTTTCAGCCACATCTCCGCTTTCGCCGCCATGGCCGTGCCGATTTCAATGGTGTGCGGGTGCTGGCTGCCGGAAATCCGCAGCACCGGAATGCCCCAGCGGTCCTTCACCTTCGGATCCAACTGCACGCGCGAGTGCCACATGGGCATCTCCTGCGTCGGTCCCTGCACCGCGATGGTGCGCCGGTAATATTTCCGCATCGCCTCTTTGTGCGCCGGCCCGAATCGCGGAGTGCGCGGCGGCAGCATGCTCACGAATTGAATCGGCAGCCGGATGAACTCGTTCGCCAGCATGGCGCCGCCCCTCAGCCCAGGATTGCCGTGGTTGAAATCGCAGATGGCCACTCCCGCGCCCGGCCCGATGTCGTCGTACACAACTTCCTCGAAATAGCCGAACGCCCCGGTGTAAGTGTGCCCCTGAAGATTGCGCCCGACCCAGTCGTAGCGGTTGCCCGCGCCGGTGGGCCAGAGGCGGTGCTTGGAATTCAGCAGCAGCCGCGCCGTTTCCGTGGCCGCGCCCGCCACCACCACGAAATCCGCTTCCTGCGTTTGCAGCCGGTCGTGCTCGTCGAAGTACGCCACGCCCGTCGCGTGGCCCTTCTGGTCGAACTGGATTTCCTTCACCATCGAGCGCAGGCGAAGCTCGCACAACCCGGTCGCCAGCGCCTTGGGGATCACCGTGTTCTGCGTGCCGCACTTGGCGTTCACCTCGCACGGAAAGCCCACGCACCAGCGGCACCGCATGCAGGGTCCCCGGCCGTTGTACGGCACGCTGTTGCGCAGCATCGGGAGGTCGAACGGATGGAGCTTCAGCCGCCCGGCCGCGGCCTTCAGGATGACGCACTCTTTGTTAAGTGCGAGCGGCGGCATGGGCAGCGGCTTTTTTCGCGGGCCCTTGAACGGGTTCGCGGAATCGTCGCCGGAGACCCCGATCTCCCACTCGGCTTTCTCGTAGTACGGCTCCAGGTCGTCGTACGAGATCGGCCAGTCGTCCAGCGTGCTGCCTTCCAGCGCGCCGTACGTCGAGCGCATGCGGAAATCCTTGGGATGATAGCGCCACGCCATCGCGCCGTAAGTCAGCGTGCCCCCGCCCACGCACGCGGCGTTGTTCGAATAGTTGCCCTGGCTGGGCAGCACGATGCGCTCGCGCCCCTGGGCATCCACCGCTACGCGGGGGTTGCCCTCGTCCTCCGGCCCGCTGTTGTTGCCCAGGATCGAGGTGCGCTGGTTCCGCAAATCGTCCTTGCGGTCGTCGTTGGGGCCGTACCACCGGCCGCGCTCCAGCACGACCACGCTGATGCCGTTGGTGGACAGTTCCTTGGCCACCACCCCGCCGCTCGCGCCCGCACCAATAATGACGGCGTCAACTTTTCGCATTGCCGCCTCCCGCCGTGAGGTCGTACTGCGAGCGCCCGCGCACCGGCAGCGGCGGGACGCCCAGCATACGCCAGCTCGCGAAATCGCGGTTTCCCCCATGCCGCGGGTTGCCGTAGAAACCCTGCATGGCGTGCGGCACCAGCAGGTTGAAAAAAGGCCGCGTGGCGGGATCGCGCTGCAATTTTCGCAGCGCCGCCTGTTGCTGTTTGCGCGGTGCGCCCGCGAAATCGCCGCCCGCCAGCCGGTCGGTCGCGGCCAAGCCGTCGCGATACGCTTGACGATGCTCGCGGAAGTGCGTGCTCAACTGCCGGTCGATGTAATGACTGACGCCGGCCCCGCGCGCTCCCGGACTATCGTCCTCCGGAATGATCCACTCGAGCAGCGCATCCAGCGTGCGTGCCTCGTGCCCGGAAAAGACTCGCCAGGTGGTGCCTCTGGCCCCGCCACACCCGGCGGCCCCTGATATGGCGGCTGCGGCGGCCGCCCCCAGGAAGGTGCGCCTCGTTCGGCTCACATTCACCCTTCCGTGGAACCCTCATAGTAACCGATCTCGGTGTGCTTGATGTACAAGTGTTACGATATATCGCGCAATGAATCGCAGAAAATTCGCTCAGGAATGTTTAGGTGTCGCCGGAATGTGGCCGGCCAGCCGCATGGCGGCTCAATCGCCCCGCCCTGGTCCGGCGGACCGGCCGAATATCGTTTTCATCCTGGCCGACGATCTCGGCTACGGCGACTTGGGCTGTTATGGCGCCGCTAAGGTGGAGACGCCGCAGATCGATCGCCTCGCCGGCCAGGGCATTCTGTTTACCGATGCGCATTCGCCTTCCGCCGTCTGCACCCCCAGCCGCTACGGCGTGTTAACCGGGCGGTATTGCTGGCGCACGCAGTTGAAAGTCGATTGCCTGTTCGGCCACGATCCGCTCCTCATTGGAGAGGGCCGGCCGACCGTGGCTTCCCTGCTCAAATCCGCCGGATACGCGACTGCGGCCATCGGCAAATGGCACCTGGGATTCGGCAAGGACTATCCCGATTGGAACGGCGAGCTGAAGCCCGGACCCCTGGAAGTCGGTTTCGATTACTACTTCGGCTACCCGGTCACGAACGCCCAGGCGCCCTATGTCTTCGTGGAAAACCATCGCGTGGTCGGGCTCGATCCGCGCGACCCCATCCGCCTCGGCGCCGACAGCAAAACCAACATCCAATACGGCGGCAAGGCGGCGCGCTATAAGCCGGAAGATCTGTCCACGACGCTCACCGGCAAGGCGGTCAAATTCATCGAGAGCGCCAGGCACCCGTTCTTCCTGTATTTCACACCCGATAACGTCCACGGTCCCTATACTCCGAACGCGCGTTTCCGGGGAACCAGCGCCTGCGGGATCTACTGCGACTTCATCCGCGAGCTTGACTGGGCGGTCGGCGAGGTGATGGCCGCGCTTGACCGCGCCGGCGTTGCCGACAACACGCTCATCATTCTCACCAGCGACAACGGCGGCCTCTACTCCAGCCCGGCTTACAAGATGGGCCACCGCGTCAACGGCGGCCTGCTCGGCGAGAAGACCGACGCCTGGGAGGGCGGCCATCGCGTTCCTTTTCTGGCGCGTTGGCCCGGGAAGATCAGAGCCGGATCGAGGTCCGATGAACTGATTTGCCACGTGGATTTTATGGCCACCGCAGCGGCGATCAACCATCTCGAACTGCCGCACCGTGCCGGTCCCGACAGCTTCAACATTCTCCCGGCGCTGCTCGGCGAATCCACCGGCAAACCCGTGCGCGAGGCGGCGGTGATTCTGGCCAGCGTCTCGGGCATGCTGGCCGTCCGTCAAGGCGAATGGCTGCTGGTTCTGGGCCGCGGATCGGGCGGCGCCTCCACCGATTACGTGAAGCACTACGGCATGCGCATCGACGAAGTAGGCCGCCACACCACCGGTTGGAAGATGGGCGAGATGGGCCGGCCCGATCCCAGCCTCCCGCCCGGCCAGCTCTACAACCTGGCCAGGGATCTTGGGGAGGCGGAGAACGTCTACACCAACCACCCCGACGTCGTCGAGCGTTTGACGAACCTCCTGATCGACTACCGCGCCCGGGGGCGCAGCCGCGCGTGATACATCCGGACCTTTCAGGCCGGCGGCGGTTCCTCGCCGCACTGGCGTCGCCGCTGGTTCCGCGGCTTCAGAAGCCATTAGTCGCCGGGCCATGTTGCGGGCCCGACACTCACCCGTTCGGCATCAATTATCTGAGCAAGTATCATCGCTATGAAACGCCGGACGACATTCTGCAAAGCGATTTTGCGCGGTTTCGCGAAGGCGGCCTCAACCTGGTGAGCCTGAGCCTTTATTGGAACCACCTGGAAGGACCGGACCCCGGGGTTTACCATCCCGAATTTCTGCGAAACGTATCCGCATGCATCGCGCGAGCGCGCAAGGCGGGCCTTCAGGTCCTGGTCACTATGCACACCCTCTGGGGATCGGACAGCCGGTGGTGCACCCCGCCTTACGCCGTGGACCCGGTTACAAGTTCACCCCGCGGCCTCGCCATCATCCACGATTCCGGTGTGCGGCAAGCCTTCCTCGATATGTACGAGTGGATGGTCTCCACGCTCGCCGGAACTCCTGGCATCTGGGGTTACGCCATGCTCAACGAACCCTGGTATTATCCGCTCACCACCGCCGATCGCGAGGCGTTCATTGGCCTGATTCAGGCGCAGAAGGCGATCCACAAGCGCCATACGGGCCAAGCCCCCACGACCATCCGCTTTATCAATCACCAGACGCGCGGGCCGATCAATATGTTCGCGCGCGACTGGCGCTACGACCAGCGCCTGTTGGACTGCCTCGACTGGGTGGGCCTGAACTGTTATCCGCCGTCGGCATACGCGTGGGATCGGGCGGCGGCATTTCTGGCCGCGAACGTCCGCGAACTCCGCTCGCGTGGCAAGCGGGTTTTCATGACCGAGTTCGGCTCCAAGGCAAAGGACGATGCCGCACAAGCCGGCGACTACCGCCGGTTGCTGGCGACGTTCCGGCAAACCGATGGCATTCGCGGATGGATGTCCTGGGACTGGCTCACGGAGGATTGGTACGGGAACCTCTGCAATGTCTGGTCCTCCGCGCGGACGCGGCCGCGGCCGGCCTATGATGTTTTGCTGGCGAATGCGCCGTGGGAAGCATCCACGGCTCCGGCATAATTTTCGCTGAATTATTCTCTTGACAGGCATTTCCGTTAGTGCTAAATTTTTAGCATGATGCTAGAAATTCAGCAGGAGCTGCGGCCGTGAGCGCGCTCGGCGGTTTGAGCCGCCGCGAGCGGCAGATCATGGAGATCCTCTACCAGCGCGGGAAGGCTTCTGCCTCCGAGGTGCGCGAAGCCATGGAGGACGCGCCCAGCTATTCGGCGGTGCGGGCCATGCTGCGCGTGCTCGAAGAGAAGGGCCACGTGCGGCATCAGGAGGAAGGGCTGAAGTACGTCTATCTGCCCACCATGGCGCGCGAGAAAGCCAAGCGCTCCGCCGTCAAGCACTTGCTGGACACGTTTTTTAGCGACTCTCCGGAGCAGGTGGTCGCCGCGCTGCTGGATGTCTCCGCCACGCGGCTGACGCGCGAGGAACTGGATCGCATGGCGGCCCTGATCGAAAAAGCCAGGCGGGAGGAAAAGTAAGATGTTGTACGCGGTTCTGATCGGCGCGGCGCTCAAGAGCACCATCGTGCTGGGCGCGGCATGGATTCTCACGCTGGCGCTGCGGCGGCAGCCGGCCGCGGCGCGCCACCTGGTCTGGACCGCGGCCGCGGCGGCGGTGCTGGCCGTTCCGCTGCTGTCGCTGGGGCTGCCGTCGCTGCGCGTTTCGGCCGCGGCGCCCGCGGCGTTGCCCAGCCAGGCGAACTTCATCTACCGCATGTTCGCCATCGCTACGGCGGAGACGCCGGTGCCACACGTTTCGCCCGCCGCCGTCCACGCTGCGCCGCCGGCTCCCGATCTCCGGATGTGGCTGGTATGGCTCTGGGCGGCCGGGACGGTGCTGATGCTCTTGCGGTTGCTGGCGGCGTACGCCGTCACGTGGCGCATGCGCCGCACGGCGCGGCCGTTTCCCGATCCCGGATTCGCGCCCGCGGGAGTCACGCTGCTCGAAAGCGCCAGCGGGAAAATGCCGGCGGCCTTCGGCATCCTGCACCCGGTCATCTTCCTGCCCGCCGATGCCGCCGGGTGGAGCGAGGAGCGCCGCCGCATGGTGGTGGAGCACGAACTGGCGCACATCCGCCGCGGCGATCTCGGAACGCATTTGATCGCCCGCGCGGCGCTGAGCCTCTACTGGTGGAACCCGCTGGCCTGGATTGCCTGGCGCGGCTTTCTGAAGGAGCGCGAGCGCGCCGCCGATGACCTCGTTTTGGCCGCGGGCGCCCGCGCCTCGGATTACGCCGGGCACCTGCTGGACATCGCGCGCTCGATGCAGTCCGCGCCGGCCACCGCGTGGGCGGCCATCGCCGTGGCGCGGCGCTCGGAGTTGGAGGGCCGCCTGCTCGCCATCCTGGATTCCGGCCTCAAGCGCAGGAACCTCGGCCGCGCTGCCGTGGTGGTGGCGTCGCTCGTGGCGGTCGCCGCGGTAGCACCGTTCGCGGCCCTGCGCGCGCAGAACGAGCAGGCGCAAAACGACGCCGCGCGCGAGGCCCGGGCAACCGACACGCTCAAGCGCGCCGCCCCGCAAAGCGCCGACTATGCCGCCGCGCTTGTCCAACTTGGCGAACTGGCGCTCAAGCAGCACCGCGAGGGCGATGCGTACCACTACTTTGCCCAAGCCGCCTCGCTCCCCGACCGGCCCGAGATCATTCCCGCGCTCCTGCACCTCGGCCTTCAGGCAATCTCCAAAGACCCCACCGCCGCGCAGGGATTTTTCGAGCGCGCCCTGACCATCGATCCCACCGGCCCGCACGCCGGAGTGGCCGACACCTGGCTGGCGGCGATCGCGGACCGGCGGGGCGATACCGCCCAGGCCGACGCGCTGTTCCAAGAAGGCGTAGCGCTGGCTCCGCCGCAATCGGCGGACGCCGCCACGGCCCTGGACCTCTACGCGCTGTTCCTCCGCCGGCAAAATCGCAACGAGGAGGCCGATGCCATACAGGCCCGCGCCAAGGCGATTCACCAGGCGCGCGTGGCGAAGCTTCAGGCCAAGTCGCGCAGTGGGGGGCGAGTGGTGGAGAGGGTACATGCCGGTCCGAACAGCAGCGTGTTCGCGCCCAAGCTGCTATACAAGGTCGAGCCGCAATACACCGAGGAAGCGCGCGTGGCGAAACTCCAGGGACCCTGCCTGCTCTACATCGAAGTCGGCACCGACGGCGCTGCGCACAATATCAGAGTGGCCAAGAGCCTCGGGATGGGGCTCGACGAGAAAGCCGCCGAAGCTGTGATGCAGTGGAAGTTCGAGCCCGGCACCAAGGATGGCCAGCCCGTGACCGTCGCCGCCACGATCGAAGTGAATTTCCGGCTGCTATGACCACGATTCCCACGGCTCTGGTGCTTTTCGTCGTGCCCGCCGCGCTTCTGGCTGGGAACCCGAACACACCACTCGCTTCCATCCCCATCGCGTTGGGCAACGACAACCACATATACGTTCAGGCTCGCGTGAACGGCTCGGATCCTTTCAGGTGCGGCCTCGATTCCGGCAGCGGCGACCGCACCTATCTCGACCGCCAAGAGGCAGCCACGTTGGACATCCAGCCGGGTGAACAAGGCATCAGCGCCAGTCCGCAGTCCAGTACGATGGCGGCCGATGCGCGCGCCCGGATCACGTTGGAATTGGGCAGTTTGAAGCTGCCGGATATTCAGTTGGTCATGCAGAATGCACCGTACGCCGGCCCTGCCTGCATCGTCGGGTTAGGCGTGCTACGCCGCTACGTGGTCGAACCGCGCTTCGCGTGTACGATGCCGCGAAATACGAGTACTCGGGTGCGGGCCAGACCGTGCCGTTCATCTCCGGAGGAGCAACCCCGCGGGTCACGGCCACCCTCGCCTTCCCCAGCCCAGATCCGATCCTGGCTCTCCTCGTGGTGGATACCGGCTGCCGCGGCCGATGCTATTTCTCGCCCGGGTGCCCGGGTTCGGCGGGAGGACCGAACCCGATGGCCTGCTCTGCTCCGATTTCCTGCGCCGCTTCAAATTGATCTTCGACTATCCACGCCAGGACCTGATCATCGAGCCCGGCCGGGATTTTCGCGGCGAGACGCCCTTCGCATCCACCGTGCCGAGGAACAGCGCAAGGTAACGCTGAAGCTCGGCAAGTTCCTTGAGCGTATCCGGCTACGCGCTGACGAGCGTTTCCGCGTTCACGGAATCCACGCGGAAGCGATGCGAGGTCATTTTAATGGCCGTTCGGCCGGGCTCGCTGCGCAGCACGAAGCCGGTCAGTTGCAGATCGACCGGATAGAGATCGCCGTACTTGGCCGGCCAGTCGATCACGATCTCGATGTGGGCGCCGACGGGCAGCGGCTTGCGGCAATGGAAGCTCAGGCCGGCCGAGCTCATCTCGCACGTCAGGCCGGTTCCCGACCGCGCCACGTCGCCCTTCTGTGAAACGTGGTATCGAAGCGGCATCCGCAAATCGTATCGCGCATGCGAGCGCCGTTCCACGGCCATCTTCTGCATCTACACCTCCCTCAGGCCTCCCCCGTGGATCTGTGGGCAGGAACGGGAGCAAGGGAAGAGGCAAAACCTGGAAACCGCTCAGCAGTTTATATACCAATGAGACGATTGGGACCGTGCGTCGGTTTCCAGGCGTTTTTTCGGGCTTCCTGATTTTAGCGAGCTAGCGCACTTTTTGCGGCAGTGTGAAACAAATTCCCACGCTCTTTCAACTCTCAATAGGTCAGACCATATCCGAACGGAAAGAGCGGGTTGTTCCTGCTGCCGGCCTTGCGCGGCCAGGTGAACGAGAGTTTGCCGGTGGGCTTGAAATCCCCGAAGAGCATATCCGTGATTCCCGCGCCCTCGGTGCCGGGGAGCCAGGCAGCGACGAAGGCGTCGGCTTGGTCCAGGGCATCGCCCAGAATCATCGGCCGGCCGGAATACAGGACAACCACCACTGGCACCCCGGCAGATCTCACGTTGCGGATGGCGTCCACGTCTTCCTGGGCGAGTGCCAGGTCGGCGCGGTCGCCGTCGTACTCGGCATAGGGCAACTCCCCTATGGCCACTACCCCGGCCGTCGCTCCCGCCGCGCCGGTGCCGTCTTTGGAAAACGTCACCTGGGTTTGCGGGGACACGGCCTTGCGGATGGCGGCCAGCAGCGTCGTCCCTCCGGTGGTTACCGGGCCGCTCTTGCCCTGCCAATCGATGGTCCAGCCGCCGCACTGGTTTCCCAGATCGTCGGCACTTTTGCCGGCGATGAGGATGTGCCGCGCCGTCTTGGCCAGCGGCAGGACATGGCCGCGATTTTTCAGGAGCACCAGCGATTCCCGCACCGCCTGGCGCGCCACCGCGCGGTGCCCGGGGGAACCGAACCGGCTTTGCAGGGCGCGGTCGGCGAGTTGGGAGCGGTTGGAATCCATCAGCCCCATGGCAAACTTCACGCGCAGGATGCGGGTGACCGCGTCGTCGATGCGCGCCATCGGCACGGCGTTCTCCTCGACAAGCTGCTTCAAATCCGTGAAGAATTCGCGATACCGCTGGGGCACCATGACCATGTCGATGCCGGCGTTGATGCACATCCCGATGGCCTTTTTGTAATCCGGGTCCACGCGGTCGATGGCACTGTAATCGGAATCGAGAAAGCCCTCGAAACCTAACTGGTGCTTCAGCACATCCGTGAGCAGATAACGGTTGGCGGACATTTTTACGCCGTTCCAACTGCTGTAGGAAACCATGATGCTGCCCACGCCGGCGCGGATGGCCGCGATGTACCCCGGCAGATGGATGCGCCGCAGGGTTTCCTCGCTGACGCGCGTATCGCCCTGATCGAGCAGGTGTTTGCGGCCCGATCCGAATGCCGTACCGCCATCGCCCACGTAGTGCTTGGCGCAGGCCAGCACGGAGAGCGGATCGGACAGGTCCGCGCCCTGGAAACCGCGCACCGCCGCCGCGCCGAGTTCGCTCACCAGCGCCGGATCTTCAGAGAAGCCTTCGTAGGTGCGGCCCCAGCGAACGTCCTGGGGGACCGCGATACACGGTGCGAAGGCCCACTGAATTCCCGTGGCGCGGACCTCCTCGGCGGTGATGTGCTCGATTTTTTCAACCAGCGCGGCGTCGCGGGTGGCGCCGAGCCCGATGTTGTGCGGGAAGATGACCGCGCCCAGAACGTTGTTGTGCCCGTGCACGGCGTCGATGCCGTAGAGGATGGGAATCTTGAGGCGGGTCAGCGCGGAATGCCGCTGGAGGCTGTCGTACAAGTTGGTCCAGGCCTCGATGCTGTTACCTTCAGCGGGATCGGAACTGCCGCCGCTGATGATCGAGCCGAGGAAGTACCGCTCGATATCGGAGCGGTCCTTGATAAAGGACTGGTCGGGCTGCGTCATCTGGCCGATTTTCTCGTCCAGGGTCATGCGCGCCAAGAGCGCCTTGACCTGCGGATCGTACGAGGAGAGCGGTCTGGTCTGCGCGAGGGCGCAAACTGCTGCGCCGCAGAGCACCGCGGCGCAGCAAGCAAAACGGGAGATCATGCGTAAGCTCTAAAAGATCAGCTTCAAGGCGAACTGAATCTGGCGCGGGCCGTTGGCCTGTGAGTTGATCATGCCGAAGGTGTTGGAGTTGATGCCCGTGCCCGGACCGCCGAACACCACCTGGTTCAGAATATTGTAGGCTTCCGCGCGGAACTCGAGGGTGAGGCGCTCGATGGGATGGAACATCTTGAAGAGCGAAAAGTCGATGTTCTCCGAAGACGGGTTGCGCACGTCGGGCAGCGTTCGCGGCGCGTTGCCGAAGGTGAAGGCCGTGGGCTGCGAGAACACCGAGGTGTCGAAATACTCGTTCAGGCGCTGGGAAACCGGCCCGCTGAGCTTCGCGCTCTGCCCGTCGTTATTGGGCAGCAGGGTCTGGATTCCGCAGCCGGTGCAGTTGTTCGCCGCGGTGATGGAAATCGGAAACCCGGTCTGGTAGGTATAGATGCCGTTCATCTGCCATCCGCCCAGCAGCGCATCCACTGGCCGGCTCCAGCTCTTGCCGAATGCCTGGTGGCGGCCGAATGGCAATTCATAGGTGCCGCTGATCACCAGGCGGCGTGAGCGGTCGTTGGAGGAGACGGCCCGCTGCTCGGCGTCGTCGTAGATATTCTGAATGCCGCCCGTCTCGTTGCCCACGTTGGAGATCATCGAAAAATCGTCCATCGACTTCTGCCCGGTGAACGAGAGCAGCGCGCTGAGCCCCTGGCTGAAGCGTTTCTCCACCTTCAACTGGAACGCGTTGTAAGTGCTCCAGCCGCCGGTGGGGTAGGATATGGTCATCCCGGTGTATTGCGGGAACGGCCGCAGCAGGTAATAGAGAGGGATGTTGGCCGCGGCTTCCGGTCCGGTGGTGATGATCCCATAGAACGGGTTCGCCACGCTCTGTTGCAGTTGGTTGCCCTCTTGTGCGATGGTGGCCGGCAGGATTTGATTCGCATTCCACTGGCCCTCGCCGGACTTGTTGAGGTTCACGCCGTGGCTGCCGACGTAAGCGGCGTCGATCAGGATATTCCCCGGCAACTCGTGCTGGATGTCGATGTCCCAGTTTTCGGTGTAGGGGACGATATTGTCTCCCGTCTGCGGGTTCGCGAAAGAGCTGCCGATGCCTGTTAGCAGGCCTTGCGAGTTGCCTGCCGGAAAGTTCAATCCGGTGGGGAATGGATCGCTGATGGAGTAGGATTGGGTCAAGCCGTTGGGGCTGGCGTTGTAGTTGGTGGTTGCGGCGAAACCCTGGCTGCCGATGGTGGCGTTGGCTTCCCGCAAGCTGGGCGCGTAAAAGATGCCGTAGCCGCCGCGGATCACGGTCTTCGTGGTGAGCTGATAAGCCAAGCCGAAGCGCGGATCGAAATTGGCGTACTGCGGCGAGAATTGCTCCCGGCTGGCGCCGTTTACTCCCACGAATACCGTGCCGCCGCGCAAATCGGGGATGCCGGCCTCGGCGCCCAGCACCGGCGAGGCGATGGTGGGATCGAACGTCTCCATGCGGTTATAGCGCTCGGTCCGCGGGATATCGAGGTCATAGCGCAGCCCGAGATTCAGCGTCAACTTGCGCGTTACTTTCCAATCGTCTTGGATGTAGGCGCCGTAGTAGTAGCTCTGGGTGGCGCAGTCTTTGGAATCGATGATCATCGAGCCGCTGCCGCCGCCCAGCAGCATGGTGGCTAATCCGTCGCCCGCGATGTTGCTGGCGGTATTGGGATTGGGACCTTGGGTGAGCGCCCTGCTGAAGTTGAAATTTCCGGTCGAGGATCCGGATTCGGTATCGTCCGCGCGCAGCAGCCGGCCTTCCCATCCGAAGCGGAGCGTGTGGGCGCCGAGAATGCGCGTGTTCTCCACCGACAGGATGTGGCTGTCGAATCCCGGATCGCGCGTCTCGCCCTGTCCAGGGTTCCCGAGGCCGTAGTAGCCCGCCGGCCCAAAGCCGGGGAACAGCAGGTGGTCGGCATTGTCAGCGATATAGCTGGGCAGTCCGAGCGTGGTGGGGTCGAAGCCCAGGCTGACGGAATTGTAATTCAGCTTAATACGCGCGAAGCCGTAGCGGAACTCCAGCAGGTTGGTCGCGCTGAGCGTCAGGGTGTAGTCGATGGACGCGCTGTTGTTGGTTTGCGCGTCGTTATTCTGGCCATCGGCCACCGCAATCGCGGAAGGGAAGATATTCTTCCTCGGGGGCTGGTCCGTGGTCTGGCGCGAGTAGCGCACGAAAAACCGGCTCCGGTCGTTCAGGTTCTCATCCACCTTGACGTCGATCGAGTTGCTGTTCAGCACACTGTTCGACGCCACGAAGTAGTTGTCCACCTGCGAGAACGGCAAGCCCGGGTTGTTCGGCAGCGGGTAATATTTCAGGACGTTCTTGGCTATCGGGTTGATGCGGTTGGCCGGAATGACGTTTCCCGGAAACGGGCTGCGCACGTATCCCTTGCCCTGCGCCACGGTGGTGTCGGGATCGTAGATCGTGACTGGCTTGCCCTGCGCATTGTAGGTCTGCGAAAAATCGCCGTCGCGCTCGAGCAGCGTGGGCACCGTGTTCCTGAAGTTCGACCCCGTGCCCTGCCGCAGCCCTTCGTAATCGAAGAAGAAAAAGGTCTTGTCCTTGCCGTGATAAAGCTTGGGAATGTCCACCGGTCCGCCCACGCTCCCGCCGAACTGGCTGCGCTTGAAACTGGCGAGCGGGATGCCGGCGGCGTTGGAATAATAGTTGTTCGAATCGAGATCGGA
>JAJYLS010000319.1 GCA_021787555.1 Acidobacteriota bacterium
CTCCCTTATGCCGCTGGCGGTGGGACTGGCGACTGGGGTCGTGGTGGCATTTTCCTGGGGTCTCTTCCTCGGCAGCCTGATCTACGGCATCGACAGTTTCGATCTTGTGTCGGTGTCGCAATCTGTCGCTGTCCTGCTGGCCGCTGCGCTGCTCGCCGCCGCCCTTCCCGCGCGCCGGGCGACCAAAGTCGATCCCATCGTGGCGGTGAGGTACGAATGATCTCATCCCGAGTCTCAAAGGGAATGTCGAACACAGATCGCCACTGTTGTGAGGAGCGGCTCTTAACTCAGATAGGTGCCATACCAGGACCGGGAGATGTTCACAGCGTTGCAGGTTCCGTTCGGTCTGTCGATGATCGTTTCATCTTGCCGCACCGAGTTGGGACAGGCCGAATGACGGCAAGGGCAAGAAAACGTTGTCGGAAATTGAGTTATCTTGGAATGTCCACCTGCCACTTGGCCGTCTAACGCCAAAAAACCGGCCATATATGAGAGCGCGCTCCCGTGTCAACGGAATTTTGAGCTCTTTTTCCTTTCGATCAGCGTTCATTCGGACTCACCATCAACTACCGCCGGCCTGACTCTCGGCTTGCCGACCGGAGGACGGCAGAGGCCTAAGCAGCCAGGCTCGGCTTTAGCCAGCACTCGAGCTTCGGTGACTGGTCGTTCCGCGCCTCGTCATTTCTCGTCCGTGGTCCTGGCAGGCCCACCAGCTTTGAGGATCACGAACGTTGTACCCGCCTCCTGTTCCTCATACCTACCGACCCGAGATCTTCACCTGGTTGTCTCTTTCGTCAGCTCCGCTCATTTCGCTCGTTCCGCTCTTTCGTCGGAAGCCATCTATCCGCCTTCAATTGCTGTCCGGTTAAATGTCGAATAGAATCAACTGGTTGCCGGGGTCGGGTAAATCTTCTTGGGAGTCCGATGCTTGGAGGGCCTGTAAAATGGGCGTTTTTTCAAAAAGGGTAAGACTGAGAATCTGTAAGATTTGGTAGAGGCTCGCCTCGAGCCCGAGGCGCTTGCGGACTATGGCCACGAGCACGTAAACCGACACGGCAATCCAGATTTGGGTCTTCACTGCGTTCGTGCTGGTACCGAAAAACGCCTTGATTCGCAGTTGCATTTTGATTCACCGAAAGAACAATTCAACCTGCCACCGGCACTTGTAGATTTGCGCGATGGTAAGTGCGGGCAGCGCAAAGTTGTTGGTCAGAAATCCCAGCCGCTGGTTCGTCTCAGCGTCATCCCCATCACCGGCAACGCGTATTTCCTGACCGACGTCCTGCGCAAGCGCATGGCGTTCCAGGGATTCGTGGTGAGCGACAGCGATGCCGTGGAATACCTGTACCGCAAGCATCACGTGGCCGCGGACATGAAGGACGCGGTGCGGCAGGCCATCCTGGCCGGGCTGAACGTGCGGACGAACTTTCAACAACTGTCGCTATATGTGCTGCCGCTCCGCGACCTGGTGCGCGAGGGCGCCGTGCCCATGGCGGTGCTGGATGCGCGCGTGCGCGACGTGCTGCGGGTCAAGATGCGGGAGGGTTCTTCGACGACCCCTATCGCGAGCTGGCCAAGGCCGATGCGGAAGTCATGAAAACCGCCAACCTGGCGGTCGCGCGGCAGGCGTCGCGCGAGAGCGTGGTGCTGCTGAAAAACGACGGCCACTTACTGCCGCTCGACGCCGCCGCAATCAAGACCATCGCCCTCAGCGGACCCAATGCCGACAACCCCTATTACACGCTGGGCCATTATCGCCCCGGCGATGTTCCGGTGATCACCGTGCGCCAGGCGCTGGAAGAGCGCTTCAAGGGCAAGGCGCAGGTGCTGTATTCCAAGGGCGCCGATTTCTTCGACGCGAAGTGGCCGGACACGGAGATCTTCCACGACCCGCCGGCCGCCGCGGAACAGAAACTGATCGACGAGGCCGCCGCCAACGCGCGCCAGGCCGATATCGCGATCGTGGTGGTGGGTGATCAGTACAACGGCGTGCCGGGCGTGCGCGGCACGGTCGGCGAAAGCGCCTCGCGAACCGGGATTGAACTGACCGGCCGGCAGGACGACCTGATCCGCGCGGTCGTGGCCGCGGGCAAGCCAACCATCGTGGTCGATATCAGCGGGCGGCCGGTGGCATTGAATGTCGCCAAGCGCTTCGCCCCCGCCATCGTGCAGGCATTTCTGCCGTGGTACTACTTCAAGCTCAGCAATCTGCCGCACGAGACCATTACCATCGACTTGGTGAACCTGGCGGGCGAATACGATTACCGTGCACCGGCGTATTCGGTAACCAAGGACACCCGGCCCGTCTACAGTTAGACGATGTGCATTGGTCGCATTTCAGCAACTCCCAGGTCCATTCGGACGACAAAGAGCCGCACCTGACCGTGCGGTTTACACCCGCCACGGAGCGTGTCTGGATCGTGCACGTTCCGCCGTACACCAACCGAAACCTGGACGCGCTGCTGGCCGGGTTCCGCGCGAGCCCCTATCTGAAGACAGAATCGGTGGGGCGTACGGTGGAACACCGGAAAATGTTGCTGCTGACCGATTTCAACTCCCGTCTCGGGCGCTGCCCCGAAGTTTCCGATCGCCAGGAGTTCGGCGCAGGGTTGCTGCGCGCCCTCGCGGCGGTGCTGATGTAACGGCCATTCAGCCGGTTGGCTCCGGCGCGAGCAGTAGAACGGGCCGCCGCCGGCGGCCCTACCGCACCTGGCCGTCGTAAACCCGGGCACTGGTCCCCCGCCGCCGCGCCTTGATGACTTCGATAAACGTGGGCAGCAGCGAAACGAAGATGATCAGCAGCACCACCTTGTCGAAGTAGTGCCGCACGAACGGGATGCTGCCCAACTCGTATCCCAGCGTGGTCATCAGCGCCACCCATCCCATTCCCCCGCAGACGCTGAACGGCAGGAACTTCAGGTAGGGCATCTGACCCACGCCGGCGATGAACGCGGCAAACGTGCGCACGATCGGCATGAAGCGCGCGAACATGATCGTCTTTCCCCCGTACCGCTCGTAGAACGCCTTCGTGCGCTGCACGTATTCCTGCTTGAAGAAGCGCGAATCGGGACGGTTGAAGATTTTCGGCCCGGTCTTGCGGCCCAGAAGATAGCCCGTCGAGTCGCCCATCATCGCGGCGAGCATCAAGACCGCGTTGACCGTGACGATGTTCAGTTGCCCGGCGCCCGCCACCACCCCCACGGTGAACAGCAGCGAATCGCCCGGGAGGAAAAAGCCCACCAGCAGCCCGGTCTCGGAAAACACCACGGCGAACAGCGCGGCGTATCCCAGCCATCCCGAGAGCAGCGTGCTCAGGAGCAGGATCAGGCGGTCGGGGTTGGTCAGCGACCGCAGAAAGTCAACGAAGGAGTGAATCATGCCGTTAGCCGGGCAGTGCGGCGCTCTAGCTGTTGGTGCGATAGTTGGTGATCAGCCGGTCGATCACCTTCTGGTAGATCTTGATCTTACCCTGCTTGATCATCTGGTCGCGGACGCCCGCTTCGAACAGCATGTTGCGGTCGCGCGCCTTCTGGCTCTTGATCTCGTCTCGAATGGTGTCGCGCTGCGCCGGCAGCTTGGACATGTCCGGATCCACGTGCGCCACCACCTTGGCGATGATCGTCGCGTCGGGCGTCGGAATCGGTCCGATCAGGGTGCCATTCGGCTGGCCGAAACCATCCTGAACGTAGCTCGCCGGCCCCAGGCCATCCACCGTGTCGGCGCGGGAAAACTCGTTCGAGGTCTTCACTTCAAGCCCCATCGACTTGGCGGCCTTCTCCAGATCGCCGTTCATCGCCTTGGTCTTGTCGAGCAGTTCCTGGGCGTGCTTCTGCACCGCGGCCAGCGAGCGGCTCTGCGTCAAGCTGTCCTTGATCTGGTTCTGCACTTCCTCGAAGGTGGCGGGACGCGCGGGCTGCAACCCGGTCACCACCGCCAGCACGATCTTGCTGTTGGCCAGCGCCACCGGCTGCGAGACCTCGCCCTGCTTCAACCCGGCAATGGCCTGCTGGAAATCCGGACTGTCGCCGATCTCCGGAATCGTTTTGCCCGGCTCCACGCCGTCGGCATGGATCACCTCCATGTCCAGCGCAGCGGCCACCTTTTCCGGATGCGTCGGGTCTTTTTGCAGCATGGATTGCGCCTTGTCCGAAACCTGGTTCATCAGATCGGCAGCGCGCCGCGTCTTCCACGCCGTGATCAGCTCGGGCTTCACTTCGTCGAACGGCTTCAGCCGCGCGGGATCGTGCTGCATCACCTGCAAAATGTGATAGCCGTAGGTGGTCTTGATCAACGTGCTCTCGCCGGGCTTCAGGGCGAACGCCGCGTTCTCGAACTCCGGCACCATCTGGCCGTTGTGCTGCACTTCGTACACACCGCCGTTAGGCACCGACGCGGTGTCTTCGGAGTACTTCTTCACCAGGTCGGTAAAGTTCGCCCCGGCTTTCACCTGCTTCAGGATGGCCTCTGCCTGGGCCCTGATCTTGCCATCCTCCGACGCAGGCTTGCCCTGCGTCTTCAGCAGGATGTGCCGCACCTTCACCGTTTCCGGCACGCGGTACTGGTCCATGTTCTGGTTGTACATGCGGTGCAGATCGGCGTCCGTGGGGTTCAATGAAGCCATCATCTTGGCTTGGTCGGCCACCAGGATCGTCAGGTTCATCTTCGCCGGAATCGTGAAGCGGGAAGAGTTCACTTTGTAGTAATCCTGCATGTCGGCTGTGCTGGGCTGCGCCTCGGCTTTGTACTTATCGGCCGAGATCTTTACGTACGCGATCTGGATCTTCTCGTTCTTCTTCCGGTATGCCTGCTCGATTTCGAGCGGCGTGACGATACTGCCTTCCAGTTCGACATCCCGCAGCCGCGTGATAAGCAACTGGCGGCGCATGTTGTCCTCAAATTCGGGAATCGTCATCCCCTGCTGCGCGAGCATGGCCGCGTACACGTCCCGGCCGACGAATTTGCCGTCGGGGAAAAGATTGGGGATCATCTGCTCGATGCCGGCGCGCAACTGGTCGTCGGTTACCACGAACCCCAGCTTGGCCGCCTGGTAAGCCAGCGCGCGCTCGGTGACGAGGTCGTTCACCACCTGCGGGACGTAGTTGGGGAGAATCTCCGCGGGAATCTGCTGGCCGCGCATCGCGACCTCGATGACCTTCTGGACATCCGGCACCGTGATCGGCTCGCCGGCCACTTCGGCCACCACCTGGCTGTCGGAGCTGGCCCCCGTGTTATAGCTGGGGACCAGGTACAGCAGCATGCCGGCGGACACCAGCAGCAGAATGGCGCCCAGCATGATGCGCACAGACTTTTCTCGGCTGCGAAACAAATCAAACATGATTCAAGACAACTCCTGTCGCCTTTAGGGGGAGAATACCAGTATAGCGCACGGGCACCCGCGGCTTCCCGACGCACCCGTAATCCATCCGTAGACGGGAAAAGGACGAGAACTCGAACACCCCCGCCCTGACGATCATGATGACGTGTGGCCCGAGACAGGTCGCCGGCTATGGCGGGCCAATGGCGAGGCCGTCTACAACGACTGGCGCCTCGGTCTGCTCAATTTGTGATACACCCCCTCGACGATTTTGCCTCTATAATCCGTCCGTAAGCTGATTCCATTCGACTTAGCCTACGCTGGCACAGGCAAGACCAGCACCTCTATCGCAGGCTTCCAGTTCGAGAACCGGTTCCACGTCCGGCCCAGCCGCAATATCGTCTTGCGGGCGTGGTGAATCAGTTTCCCCGGCTGCTGGAAAATCAAAAAACGCAGACGCTTGGGGCGTGCCGTCTGCAAATCAGCGGGATGCACCAAGCGCTTCCTCGCGGTCAGTACGTTATAGGTGATCACCGCCAGCCGGAACCACGCGGCGTTCGCCCCATAACGTCCGCAGGGCAGAACCCCGGCAGCCAGTTCGTTCTTCAGCACATCGTGCACGGCTTCGATGGTACCCGCCTTCTCCCGATGCCATTCCAGTAGCCTCTTTGGCTTCCAGCCCCACTGGTTCGTCCGCACCGCGAAGTATTTCACCTCGCTACCGTCGGCAAACAGTCGCTGTTGCTTCTTGCGAATCCGAATGGCAATGGTCCGCAGCGGCTCCCGGTAGCGGTTCGCTGCCGTCTCCCCGGGAAAGTATTCCGCCTGCGCGCATTCCTTCGCCGCGTCGGTGTCTTCGCTATAGGGCTGCCACTTCTCCGCCGCCGTAGATTTGTTCCCGGCAAGGCCGCGTAGGCCCGCTGCGCCACCCGCAGGGGATCTTTCAGGGCCACTACATTGCCGTC
>JAJYLS010000320.1 GCA_021787555.1 Acidobacteriota bacterium
CGATCTGTAGTCGAGGTAACCTTCCTTGTCGGCATCGATGAACGTCAGGTCGATGGGGTCCTTGAGGCGCTTGACATTCTGGTGGGCGTCTCCCAAGACGATGGTCGCCAGCGCGCCAACGCCCGCGCGTTCGAAATGCCCGCGGGCCAGGGTGGCGCGGCCGCGGTCCATCTCGAAGGTGGTGAGGTGCCCGCCGGTCCGCTGCAAGGCCATCAGCAGCCACAGCCCGGAGACGCCGGTGGAGGTGCCGATTTCGACCACGTTTTTGGCGCCGGAGGATTCCGCCAGCAGGCACAGCATGCGGCCGTCGCTGACGGGAACTTCGAGATAGACTTCGCCCATGCGGCGCATGTCGTCGAGCACGCCCAGGATGCGCTTCTCGGATTCGTCTGCGGGCTGCGGCAGAGTCTCCGCGGCGCGCCCCGTCCGTCCGCCGCGGCGCTGCGCCATTGCGCGGCCGCAGATTGCCAGTGCGAAACCGCTGAGAAATGATTTGCGGGTCATGGATGCCTCCTAATATGGTTGCCGCCGTGAGACGCGCGGGTTCCAAAAGCTGAGCATAACGCATCGAGAAGTGCGCGAGGCGCTATGATTGACGTTCCAAAGCCGTGACGAGGACCGAGCCCGCCGGCCCGCTCCCGATACCCGTCGAGGTCATCGAGCTCCGGATTTATTTGATTCGAGGCCAGAAGGTGATGCTGGAGATAGCGACCCAGCCGATTTGTACCGGGTATCCACAAAGGTGCTCAACCAGGCAGTACGACGCAATGCCAGTCGATACGTTCGCCTCCGAGGCGCCGGGGAGAGCCTATCGGCCGATGGGTCGCCACCTCTGGCATCTTGGCACTTTGACGCGTAACGCCCAAGCATGAGGTTGCAGCCAGGGACATTCCTGGCGGTGAAGTATCCCGGAATCCGGGTGGACCTCGGCCCTCCCACAGTGTATTTAGGTTCGCGCTCCGGGGTTGGAAGCCGCTTCAGCTGTCCAAACGGCGAGAGGGACGCGGGTGTATGGTGGAAGGGTGGTGTATCGTTCTTTTCTGACCATCTTTCTGGCTTGTGCCTTGCAGGCCATCGGCGCCGCTCCCGCGGGGCAGCGACTCATCCGGCTCGACGTGTCCGCCACCAACACGCACGGGGAGCCGATCACGAATTTGCAGGCCTCGGATATCCAGGTTCGCGAGGACGGCAAAGCGCGGCCCATCGCTTTTTTCCGCTTCCAGGGGAGCAAGCGGCCGGTGCTGCCGCACGCGGCGGGCGAACTGTTCAATCCGGCACCGTCGCCGCCGCTGGTGATCCTGCTGGACCGCTGGAACGAACGGATGATGGCATCGGCCGCCGCTTGGCTCGAGCTGGGCACCGCGTTCCAACACATGGAGACGGTCAATAATGTCTTCGTCTACTTCCTAACCCCTAAGGGGGACCTGTTCCCGGTGCATCCTTTGCCGGGAAACGAAAACGAGGCGCTGCACGCCGCGCAGGTCACGCCCGACCAACTGCGCCAGAAACTCGACGACGCCGTGAAGAACCTGCAAGGGCTGCGGGACCTCGACATACTCGACCCGTTTCAGGAGGTCAATACAACGTTCCAGGCGCTGCGGGTCCTGGGCTCGCAGATGGCCATGCTTAACGGCCGCAAAAACTTCATCTGGGTGACGCATGGCATTCCGCTGACCATTCAGGCGATCCCCTCGAACGACTATGTGGATCTCACCCCGCAGGTCCGCAACCTGTGCGAAGGCGAGGCGCGGGCGCAAGTCGCGTTTTACGACGTGGACCAATCCACGAAGGGGGCGGGGGCGGACCCCGCGGGCCTCTCGCGGCAGACGCTGCAAATGTTTTCCGACCTCACGGGAGGGCGGTGGTACGCGAGCGACAGCGCCGATCAGGCCCTCGCCGAAGCGCACGCCGATTCCCTGGCCAGCTACCGCATCGGCTATTATTCTCCGGTCCGCGAAAAGGACAAGAAGCTGCACAAGGTCAAGCTGGACGGGCCTAAGGGCGTGCGGTTGGTGACCCGGGGAGGGTTTCTCGGGGACGCCCCGGCGCCCAGCCCGGACCAACTCGAAACGGCGTCTTTCACCAATCAAGTACGCAGCCCATTCGACGCCACGGAGATCGGCATGCATGCGGCGTTGTCGCGCAAGGGCGCGGGCGCGCCGGTGCACATGGCGCTGCACATCAACCCGGCGGACGTGATGCTGACCCAGAACGGCGGCCACTACCAGGGCTCGCTGGATGTTGTGGTGGCGCTGTACGATCAAAACAGCATCAAGCAGGCCGGGGCGGCGCGGCGCTTTCCGCTCGATCTGACGCAGGCGCAACTGGATCAGGCGGGCAAAGACGGGTTGTCGCTGGAAGAGGATTTTCCGGTGAGCGGGCAGCCGCTGAAGCTGCGGATCATGGTGTTCGACCGCGGGATGGAATCGCTGGGCTCGGTGACCGGGAACGTGCCGGCGGCGCAGTAGCTGGCCCGAACAGCGGCTAAAGCCTTAGCCTCGCGCGCGCCGAACGGCACGGCTCAGACCTTGCCCCGATACAAGTTATTTCACAGGAGACCAACCAGCCAGACGGCGCCGAAGGCGAGGGCGGTGCCAATAAGGGCGCCGGCGAAGACGTCGCTGAGGAAATGCATGCCCAGCAGGATGCGCGAGACGGCAACACTGGCGGCGCAGAAGAACAAGCCGGGGGCCATATCGGGATAGAAGCGGCTCAGCACGACGGCCACGGCAAAGGCCGTAATGGTGTGGCCGGAGGGGAAGGAAAACTGGTCGGGCGGGAGGAGGTCGGCCCAGGCATGCGGCTCGAAGGCGCAGGGGCGGCGGCGGCAGGCCAGCTTTTTTACACGAAGGAAGAGCGCGATTCCCGCTCCGACGGCTAGCGCGGCGGAGGCGAGGGCGGCCCAGCGGTCCGCGCCGCCGAACAGCAGAACGACGGCGCCGATGGCGTACCAGAGCCAGCCGTCGCCGCCGCGCGTGGCGGCCAGCACCCACAGGCGGATCCAGCGCGGCGGGCGCCAGCGGTTGACGCGCCGCATGAGGCGATGATCGCGGTGGGCGATGTAGGTGCGCATGGTGCCGGCAAGCATCATACGGCCGCCTCCAGCGCGGGGCCGGTGGCGTCCGCCCGCTCCCCGGTGCTTGAATGCACATAGCGGGCCATCTGGAAACGTGCGAAAACAGACCCGACAGCGGAATTAACGAGGGTGATGCACTTCATACTTCTCTTTTAAGCCGGGGACGGCTACAGTCCGGTGACAGCGGGAAAAAACATTCGTTAAGCACGGTGTTTTTTCCACGCAGGCGGGAATGCCATGCCACAATCGAAGCTGGTGAAGAAGCTGGACTTCATCTTTTTCGATGCGGGCGGCGGGCACCGCGCGGCGGCGAACGCGCTGCGGCAGGTGGTGCAAGAGCGCGGCAGCGGGTTCCAGATCCGCCTGGTCAATTTGCAGGAGCTGCTCGATCCGCTGGACGTGTTCCGGAAGATCACCGGGCTGCGGTTGCAGGACATCTACAACCTGATGCTCGAGAGAGGGTGGACGCTGGGCTCGGGCCCGCTGACCGCCGGCATGCACCTGGTGATCCGGATGTTCCACCGGCAGCAGGTGCGCCTGCTCGAAGAATTCTGGCGCGGGAGCCGGCCGGACATGGCGGTTTCGCTGGTGCCGAATTTCAACCGGGCGCTGGCGGAGAGCCTGGGGCGTGCGCTGGCGGACGTGCCGCTGGTGACGGTGCTGACAGACATCGCGGATTATCCGCCGCACTTCTGGCTGGAACGTCCGGTGGGGCGCCATCCGGGCCCGGCGCCGCAGTACGTGATTTGCGGGTCGGACAAGGCGGTCGAGCAGGCGAGGGCGATGGGGCACGCTGCGGCGCGGGTATTCCGCGTTTCGGGGATGATTCTGGCGCCGAAGTTTTATGTGATCGCGCCGCTGGCCTCGGAGCAGCGCGCGGCGGCGCGGGCGGCGCTGGGGTTCGATCCGCAGGCGCCGGTGGGGCTGATGCTGTTCGGCGGGCAGGGGGCGGCGGCGATGCTCAAGATCGCGCGGCGCCTGCCGGAGAGGCAGCTCATTGCGATCTGCGGGCACAACGAGAAACTGGCAGCCGAACTGCGGGGGATGCGGCACGCCGCGCCGATTTTTGTCGAAGGGTTTACGAAAGAGGTGCCGTGCTACATGCAGCTTGCCGATTATTTCATCGGCAAGCCGGGCCCGGGCAGCTTGAGCGAAGCGGTGTTCATGCGGCTGCCGGTGATCGTGGAGCGGAACGCGTGGACACTGCCGCAGGAGCGCTATAACGCCGAATGGATTCGCCAGCAGGGCGTGGGGATCGTGCTGCGCAATTTCCGGAAGATCGCGAGGGCGGTGGAGGAGTTGCTCGATCCGGAGAATTTTGCGCGCTACCGCGCGGCGACGGAGCGGATGGAGAACCGGGGGGTGTTCGAGATTGCGGAGATTCTGGAGAAGATCATTCACCGCCGAGACGCAGAGACGCAGGGATAGAAATGGTTTTCTGTGCGCCCCGGCGTCTCGGCGGTGAAATCGGTTCTTATCCCACGATGCCTTTCCTCACTGCATACAGGATCAGCTCGGGGACGGTGTGGAGGTTGAGTTTTTCCATCAGGTTGCCGCGGTGGGTTTCAACGGTGTAGATGCTCAGGTTGAGGATGTTGGCGATATCCTTGTTGCTCTTGCCTTCAGCGATCAGTTGCAGGACTTCGCGCTCGCGCATGGTGAGCAGTTCGTAGCTGTCCTCGATCTCGCGGTCCTGCAACTGGCGGACATAATCCTCCACCAGCATGCGGCTCACGGCGGGGCTGAAATACGCCTTGCCTTCGTGGACCGCGCGCACGGCGGCAATCAGGTCGGCTTCGGCGGATTCCTTGAGGAGATAGCCGCGGGCGCCGGCCTTGAGGGCGCGCAGGACGTAGGATTCGTCGGAATGCATGCTGAGGATGATTACGGAGCATTCGGGCCGGGCGGTGCAGATCTGGCGGGTGGCTTCGATGCCGTTGAGGTTAGGCATGCCGATGTCCATGACGGCGACGTCGGGGTGCTGCTGGTGGGCGAGCGCGACGGCTTCGCGGCCGTCGGAGGCTTCGCCGGTGACGCGGAAATCGGGCTGGCGTTCGAGCACCAGTTTGAGGCCGGTCCGCATGACAGCGTGATCTTCGGCCAGGAGGATGTGGATCATACTTCAAGCACCGGCTGATGGAATGGCAGGGCGAGCGAGACCACGGCGCCGCTGCCGGGCCTGGAATCGATGCGCAGCGCGCCGCCGAGGTGGCGCGCGCGCTCCTCCATGCCGAGGATGCCCATGCCTTTTTCGCGGCGGGGATCGAAGCCGGCGCCGTCATCCGCGATGATCGCGCGGATGGCGTCCTCTTCCTGGCGCACGGTGACGCGCACGTGCCCAGCGCGGGCATGGCGCGTGGCGTTGTGCAGGGCTTCCTGGACGACGCGGTAGATGCAGGTGCGGTAGTCGTCGGGGAGGTCGTCGGAAACGTTGCCGGCGTCCACGCGGATTTTGATGCCGCTGCGCCGGGCCACCTCGCGCGCCTGCCACTGGAGCGCGGGGACGAGGCCGAGATCGTCGAGCATGGAAGGGCGCAGGAGGAGGGCCATATTGCGGACCAGGCCGACGTTGTTTTCCGCCAGACGGCGCACGGCGCGGACGCGCTCGTGCAATTCGGGATTGCCGGGCGGCAGCGCGGAATCGAGATTGCCCAACTCCATGAGGAGGGCGGACATGTCGGCGCCGACCTCGTCGTGGAGCTCGCGCGAGAGATGGCGGCGTTCCTCCTCCTGCGCCTGGACGAGGCGGGCGGAGAGGCGGTGCAGCTCCTCGCGCGCGCCGGCGGCTTCGCGATAGCGCGCTTCGGATTCGCGCTCGAGCGCCTGCACGCGGCGCACACTGAGCAGGGCGAGGGCGAAACCGAAGACGATGGCAAACAGGGCGATGCCCATCAACTCGCGGCGGAAGGTGGCGAAGACCTGGGCGACGTTGATTTCGCCGGCGCCGAGCTGGCGCGTGTCGATGGCGCCTATCCGTTTGGCGAGCTGGATGAGCTGCTCATGGCGGGGCAGCATCTGGGTGTTGATGAAATCGGCGCCGAGCGCGCGCCGGGCGGCGGCGTCCCAGTGGAGCACGGGCTCGACCGTGAGGAAGTAGGAATGGAGGTCGCGCTGGAGCTCCTCGGCGCCGGCGGATTCGGACGCGGGCAGATCCTTGCGGTACTCGCGGAAGGCGGCGGCCATCTCGCGCTCGGTCTTGATGA
>JAJYLS010000321.1 GCA_021787555.1 Acidobacteriota bacterium
ATCCCTGTAAGTGTAGGTCACGGTCCCGGTCAGACTGGCCTGACTGACCTGGCTTGCGAACGTGTTACCGCCGGTGTTGCGCAGCATCGTCTGTGTAAAGGTGCTCGCGGGCAACAGGATGTTTCCCGTGCCGGTGAATTCGCCCAGGATGGCCGGAGTTGTGTAAGAATCGTTGCTGCTGCCGGACGCGGTCAGCGTACCGCTAGTGGCATTTCCGCCGGGTGGAAGGGAATAAGCAAAAGTGGGGCTGAACAGACTGATCTGGGGAACGATCAGATAAGAGCCCGCGTCTTCCACCGTGAATTCAACTTCAGTGTCAGCCGTGCCGGAAGAGCTACTCGGGCTAACGTTCGTGACCGTGATGATTGTGTCGAACGCACCGGTCAAACTCAAATCGAGCGCGACAAGCGTTCCCAACGATGGATTGAACTGGGGAAAACTCAGGCTGCCGGTCCAGTCCGTCAGAGTCAACGGAATCGGCGTGGTTGTCGAGTACACAATACTGCCAGCCTGCGAGGGAGCGCTCAACCCCAGCGACATTGCCAGGAGCAAAAAAGAACCGTACCGTTTCTGCATGAACGGGTCCTCTTCCGAACGGCGCGCAACCATGGCCGTTCCTTTCTAATCTCCACGAGAGTAAGCCGTTTTCTCTAAAGAGACAATTCTCTGAAGAGGTTACTCCGAAAGAACTAGCAATTTTCCAAAGCGGCACATAGTACGCTGAAGGTTCTTACTCTCCCGACATCTGCTGCATGGCTGCCACGACGGCTTGCATGCGCTGCGGCGAGCCGGCGAATAAGCTCCGCGGGAAATGGCGGTAACTCAGGATCTCATTATAGATACTGCCTTCCATGCTGGTGTTGAGGGCGAGACCGGCGAGGTATTGCAAGCGCAGGTTGGCGTCGCGGTTGATCTCGGCGCCGGCAAGCCAGCGGTGCAGGTCCGCCGCCTGGCCGGCATAAGTGCCGAGCAGGGCGGTTAGGGATCGAAAGCCGACGTCGCGCAGCGAGCGCGCCACGGGCTCGTACTCGGGGAGATCGAGGCGGGCGGTGAGGGCGTCGACATCGATGCGCAGCGGCCCGGCCTGGCCGAGCACGACGGTGTCATAGCCGCCGCCGTTTTCGTTGCCCCAGACGGTGGCGTCCGGGAAGGCGGCGAAAAACGTGGCGAGTTCGCTTTTCACCGTGCGGGTATCGCTCTCATAGAGCGGCACCCACTGGGTGACGATGCCGCCGGGATTGAGGTGGCGCTTCACCAGGTCGAAGTATTCCCGGGAATAGAGGGTGGCGCTGCCCTTCACCCATGGGTGGATGGGATCGGAGGTGATGATGTCGAACTTCTCGGGCGTGGTGAGGATGAAGTGCCGCGCGTCGTCGTAGACCACCTGGACGCGCGGGTCATGGAGCACGTTGTAATTCTCGCGGGCGAAGTAGCGCGCGGCGGTGGGGGGGATGAGCGGCTCCATCTCGCAGATGACGATGCGCCGGATGCCGGGGTGCAGGACGAAGGTGCCGGCGGTCACGCCCGCGCCGAATCCGACCACGAACACAGATTTGGGATGGGGATGGAAGATCGCGGGCATGTGGCCGAGCATGCGCTCGAGGCGCATGTCGTAGGGTTCGGTGGAGGCTTCGACTTTGCCGCTGACGTGGAACTGCACGGCGCCGTCGTTCCACCGCGAGATGGCGATGGAGGAGTTCAGGCCCTCGCCGGAATAGAGGATGCGGGAGTCGCTCATGGAGGTCAGGATGCGGCGTCCGAAGGCGATGAGCATCGGCGGAACGGGCGGGACGGTGGCCGCGAGCCAGGCGGCGAGGGCGAGCGAGAGGGCGAGCGTGGCGGCGGCGGCGCGGCTGGCGCGCACGAGGCGCGCCAGCACGAAAGCCCCGCTTACGGCGGAGAGGACGATGAGCGCGCGTTCGCAGCCCTGGGTGCCGATCGCAGGAATCAAGATCATGCTGAAGCTGAGTGCGCCGAGGATGGCGCCCGCGGTATTGGCGGCGTAGATGCCGCCCACGAGGCGCGCGGGGTCCTGTTCACGCGCCGCTGCGGCGAGCGCCAGCGGAAAGCTCGCGCCCCAGAGGAGCGCGGCGGGGAGAACGGCCCAAAGGGCGCGGACCAAGTCCACCTGGAAGGTGTACCAGGGGCTGGCGGAGAGCGTCGGATCGACGGGCCAATAGGGCAGCGATTTGGCCAGCATCAGGGCGGTCCAGGCGACCGCCGCGGCCAGAGTGAGTTGGCACAGGCCGAGGGCGAGGCGCGAGGAGACGGCCCGCGAGAGCGCCGCGCCCGCGCCGCTGCCGATCCCCAGGCCGGCCAGGAAGACGGCGAGAATGATGGAGAACGTGTAGACCGTGGCGCCGAGCATGAGGCCGAGGATGCGCGTCCAGACGACCTCGGCGCCGAGGGCGCATGCGCCGGAGAGGGCGATGGCCGCGTAGACGGGCCAATCGCCGGGCCGCCCGGCGGCCGGCGGCGGCGCGGTTTCGGCCTGGGGGCGCTCCGGCGCGCGGCGCGCGACCGCCAGACTGGCGAGGGCCACCGCCACATTCACCGCGGCGGCCACATACGTGGCGGCCGCCATATCGTAAACGCGCAGTAAGCAAAAACCCGCGAGCAGGCAGCCGAAGACGGCGCCGGCGGTATTGGCGCCGTAGAGCAGGCCCATCCAGGAGACGCCGCGCGGCGTGGCTTCGATCCAGCGCGAGGCGGCCGGCAGCGAAGCGCCCATGAGCAGCGTTGGCGGCAGCAGGCAGATGGCGCAAATCGCCGCGCGGAGCAGGATGGCGGGGAGGCCATGGCCCACCGCGGCGATGTAGACGCGATCCACCAGCGGCATTCCGAACAGCGCCAGAATGCCGCAAACGGCAATGCCGAGCTCGAGTAACGCGTAGACGCGCAGCGGATGCGGCCGGGCGGCGGCCGGCAGGCGCGGCAACAGCAGGCTGCCCAGACACAGCCCGCCCATGAAGGTCGCGAGCAGCACGCCGAGCGAAACGGCGGTGGACCCGATCACCAGCTCGAGCAACTGGTACCAGACGATTTCGTAGATCAGGGCGGCACAGCCGCTGCCGGCGAAGAGCAGCAGCAAGAGCGGAAGATGGCGTTCCGCCGCGGCGGGCGGCGGGGCGTCTTGTAGGGGCACGGTCCCTACAGATTAGCGCGGTGCGAGCTCAAACATCGGCGGGCTCGCGGCCCAGGTCATCGGAGAGGATGATGGCTTCGGCGAGGTCGCGCATGGGGCGGCGCAGCCGCCGGCTTTGATTACGCAGGCGGAAGTAGGCTTCTTCTTCGGTGATGTTGTGTCTGGATTGCAGAATGCCCTTGGCGCGCTCGACCAGCTTGCGCTCTTCGAGCTGGCGGCGGATGGCCGCGGTCTGCTCGGCGAGGCGCGCCTTCTCGACTGCCATGCCCATCTGCTCGCCGACGAAATTCAGCAGGGCGATCTCATCGGGCGTGTGCTCGTGGCTTTCGCGGTGATGCACGTTGACGATTCCAACCACTTCGCCGCCGCTCACCAGGGGGACGGAAAGGAACGCGTCGTAGGTGTCCTCGACCAGCGCCTGGAAGCGCTTGAAGCGCGGATCGGCGGCCGCATTGGACGACAGGGCCACCACGGATTTGTGCTCGGCCACCCAGCCGGTGACGCCCTCGCCGACCTTCAGGCGCACGGCGCCGAGGTCGGCCGCGTGGGGCACCTGCGAGGCGCGCAGCACCAGTTCGGCGGCTTCGGGGTCGATCAGGTAGACCAGACAGGCATCGCAGTTGGTCACCTGGACGGTCAGCCCGATGATCTCGCCCAGCATCTCTTCAAGCGACCGGTTGGAGCTCACGATATTGCTGATGCGATGCAGAAGCGGAACGCGAAAATCGGTCTCCATAGCGCTCATCGAAGCAGACATACGCCCATGCTATCGGAGGTGGGAAAGCGCGTCCAATCGAAAATTTTAATGGTGGGGATATTCAAGGAGACAGGAGGCAGGAGCCGGAATGTGCGGGCGCCGCACCGCAGCGGTTTTATTCTGACTCCTATCTCCTGACTTCTGACTTCTTCGGTTCAGCGCCACAGCCGGGCGACGACCTTCATGAGAATCACCGCGCTGACGGCGAACGTGGCCAGCAGGGCGACGGCGTACGGGGTTCTCCCGTACAGGAAGTTGCCCACGGTGAACAGCGCCGACCAGATCATGATGCAGCCCACGCACCAGCCCAGCAGGGAGAGCGGGAAGTTGCGGGCCTCGAGCTCGACCGCGGCGACCTGCTCCGGAGTGAGCCCCGCCTTGACGCGGATGCGGTTCCAGCCGGGACCGGCGGGATGCACCTTCTTGAAGAACTCGATGAGCACGGCGGTGTCGTTCTGCGGCCCGATGTAGGCGGTGATGAGCCAGCAGACGGTGGTCAGGATCACGGTGATCAGGAGCTGCTGCGCGGTGCCGGGCGCACGGCCGATCCTCGACAGCACGAGGAACACCATGGAGATAACGAAGGAGCCGATCATGGCCACGATTTCGCACCACGCGGTGACGCGCCACCAGAACCAGCGCACCAGGTAGAGCAGGCCGGTGCCGGCGCCGATTTGCAGGATGATGTTGAACGCGCCCTGCGCCGTATCGAGCTCGAACACCAGCGCGGAGGAGAGGACGAAGAGAATGATGGTGGCCAGGCGGCCGGCGCGGACGTAGTGCTTCTCCGGCTTGCCGCGCTTCCAAAAGCGGCGGTAGAAATCGTGCACCAAGTAGGATGCGCCCCAATTCAGGTGGGTGAGGATGGTGGAGGAATTGGCCGCCACGAGGCCGCCGAGCATCAGCCCCATCCAGCCCGCCGGCAGGAAGCGCAGCATGGCGGGGAAAGCGATGTCATTGCCGATGAGGGCGGGGTTGAGATACGGGAAGGCGCGCTGGATGTCGCCGAGGGTGGGATAGATGATGATCGACGCCAGACCGGTAATGATCCACGGCCAGGGGCGCAGGACGTAATGCGCCACGTTGAAGAAGAGCGTGCCGCCGAGGGCGTCCTTCTCCGATTTGGAGGCGAGCATGCGCTGCGCGATGTAGCTGCCGCCGCCGGGCTCGGCGCCCGGATACCACACGGCCCACCACTGCACCGCGAGCGGCATGACGAAGACGGCCACGGCGAGGTCCCAATTGCTGCTGAAATTCGGCAGCATGTTGAGGTAGTTGATGCCGCCGGGGCCGTGCATGTGGGAGAGCTTGGCGACCAGGCCGCTCATGCCGCCGACCTGCGGCAGTTCCACCGCGAAATAGGCCGCGGCGATGACCGCCGACATCTTGATGAAGAACTGAACCATGTCGATGACCAGCACGCCCCAGAGGCCGGAGTGCGCGGCGAAGACGACGTTCAGCAGGCCCACGACCAGCAGCGTCTCCCAGCGCGGGAAACCGAACAGCACGGCGGCGATCTTGACCGCGGCCAGGTTCACGGTGGCCATGATGAAGCAATTGAGCAGCAGGCCGAGGTACACGGCGCGGAACCCGCGCACCGCGCTGGCGGCGGTGCCGGAGTAGCGGAGCTCGTAAAATTCAAGGTCGGTGAGCACGCCCGAGCGGCGCCACAGGCGCGCGTAGAAGAACACGGTAGCCACGCCGGTGAGGGTGAAGGCCCACCACTGCCAGTTGCCGGCCACGCCTTGGGTGCGCACGAAATTGGCCACCAGGTTGGGGGTATCGCTGGAAAAGGTGGTAGCCACCATGGAAAGGCCGGCGAGCCACCACGGCACGGAGCGGCCGGAGGCGAAGAATTCCGCCGTGTTCTTGCCGGAGCGCTTGCCGAAGAAGAGTGCCGGAATAAAACAAATGGCCACGGAAATGAAAGCGATGATCCAATCGATGGTGTAAAGATGCATAGGTTCACAAGGCGCCCGCGGCGGGCGCGGCGTCGATGATGTAGTCTCCGGATTTTCCAGTGTAATACCGCTCGATCAGGCCGCGCCGGACCGTTTCCAGGTTGTCTTTTCGGCAGCAGATCACGGCGCAGCCACCGAATCCCGCGCCGGTGAGGCGGGCTCCTTCGGCGCCGGATTGGCAGGCGATTTCCACCAGGCGGTCGAGCGCCGGGCAGCTCACTTTCAGGCGGTAGCGCAAGCTGGCGTGGGATTCGCACATGAGGCGGCCGAAGCGGGCGAGGTCGGCCGCGCGGAGGGCATCGACGGCGTGTTCGACGCGCGCGGCTTCGCCGGTGACGTGGAGGAAGGCCTCGCGCTCGGCGCCGGCGAGGGCACTCAGGTCGGG
>JAJYLS010000322.1 GCA_021787555.1 Acidobacteriota bacterium
ACCGTTCCCTCTTCCATCACCCCGGCCCTCAATCACTGCCGGATCAACTTCAATACCCTTCGATCCGAGATCCGCTCCCCTACCAGCACCATCAGCTTTTCCTGATCGATGCTGTCGAGGTAGCCCTTGATGTCCAGGTCGCAAACCCAGTCGTAGGCCCAGCACATCTGCCGCACCTGCCCCACCGCATCCAACGCCGACTTCCCCGGACGATACCCATATGATGCCGGCAGGAATAGTGGATCCACCACTGCTTCCAGTCGATTCTTCACGACCATTTGCGCGATTCGATCTGAGACCGTCGGTATCCAGGACGGTTCCAAGGGGCCTTCCCTCATCGACTACTCAGTTACGCAAAAGAGTCGTCTGTCGCCGCCTCTTTTGCTCATGGCACACTCAAAAGATCAGCTTCAACGCGAGTTGGATTTCCCGCGGCGTGTTGGCCTGGCTGCTGATGACGCCGAACTGGTTCGAAGCAAGGTTCTCGTTCGGCATCCCGAACACCACCTGGTTCAGAATGTTGAATGCCTCGGCCCGAAACTCGATGGTCAACTTCTCCACCGGTTGAAAATTCTTGAACAGCGAGAAGTCGATGTTCTGCAGTCCCGGTCCGCGCACGTTGGGCAACGTTCGCCCGGTGTTGCCGAACGTGAAGGGCGCCGGCTGGGAAAACACGGAGGTATTGAAGTACTCGTTCAGACGGGCGGAAATGGGCCCGCTCAACGCCGGATTCTGCCCGTTGTTGTTCGGCCGTTCGGCGTGGTTACCGCAGTTGCAGGTGTCCTGTGTGAGCAGCGTGAGCGGAAACCCGGTCTGGTAACTCGCGATCCCGTTCATCTGCCAGCCGCCCAGAAACGCGTTCACCCCGCGGTTCCAGTTCCTCCCCAGCCACCGTCCCCGCCCGATGGGAATCTGGTAAATGCCGCTGATGACGAGGCGCTGCGAAATGTCGTTCGAGGAGACGCCCCGCTCGGCTTTGTTGTCGTAAATATTCTGGTTCACGTTGTTATCCGGCCCGTTCCCCACGTTCTGGATGATCGAGAAATCGTCGATGCTCTTCTGCGCGGTGTAAGACGCCAGAAAGTTCAACCCATGGCTGAAGCGCTTCTCCACCTTCAACTGGAGCGCGTGATAAATGCTGTAGCCGCCGGTCGGATACGAGCCGTAAAGAACATCGAACTGCGGGTACGGCGCCACCAGGTAGCTCAAGGGAACCGTGCGGTTCGCCTCCGGACCGGTTTTGATGATGCCGTAGAACGGATTGGAAACGCTTTGCTGCAACTGGTTTCCTAGCGCGAGCGCACCGGGCGTCAACTGGTTGAGATAGTAATCGCCGTCCTGCCCCATGGTCAGGTGAACGCCGTGGCTGCCGACATAGGAGGCATCCACCAGAACGTTTCCCGGCAACTGCCGCTGGATATCGAAATCCCAATTTTCGGTATAGGGCACGTGGTTATCCCCGAGGATCACGCCATGTACGTCGCTGCCGAGACCGGTGAGCAGGCCCAGCGAATTGCCTGCCGGCAGGTTCAGCCCGGTGGGGAAGGGGTTATTCAGATAGACGAACGGCCCGGCGGGTGTGGCGGCGCCGGTGTAAGGCGTGGTCGAGCCATAGCCCTCGTTGAAGAGGGAAACACCCGCCTGGCGGTAGCTGGGACCGTAGAACACGCCATAGCCGCCGCGCAGAACCGTGTTGGTATCCACCTGGTAGGCGAAGCCGAACCGCGGTCCGAAATTGGCATATTGCGGCGGAGCCAGCATCCGGCTGTGGCCGTCCACACCCACGAACCGGGTGCCGCCGTGCAGCCCCGTCAGGCCTGTCAGCGCATCGAGCTGCGTCTGCGGCGCGGCTAGGTCGAGGTTCTCCATGCGGTTGTACCGCTCCGTTTCGGGCATATCGAGATCGTAGCGGAGCCCCAGGTTCAGGGTCAGCTTTTGCGTGACCCTCCAATCGTCCTGCACGAACGCGCCGTAATAGATGCTCTGCGTGGCGGCGTTCTTGGAGTTGATGATCATCGAGCCGTTGCCGATACCCAGCAGCATGGACGCTATGCCGTTTCCGGCCGTTGAACTGGCCACGTTCGGGTTGGGTCCCTGCGTGATCGCGTTCGAGAACGCGTAGTTGCCGGTCGAAGCGTCCGACTCCATATCGTTGGTGCGCAACTGCCGGCCCTCCCATCCAAAATGCAGCGTGTGCCCTCTGAAAATTCGCGTATTGGTCACGCCCAGCAGGGCCGTCTGAAAACCCGGGTTGCGCGTGTCGCCCGAACCCGCGTTGCCCAGCGTGTAATAGCTCTGCGGCGCAATGCCCGGAAAGAGCAGGTAGTCGGCATTGGCGGCGATGTAGCTTGGCAACCCGAGTTGGGTGGGGTTGAACCCCAGGCTCAAAGACGTAAAGTCCAGCTTGGTGCGCGAGAAACCGAAGCGGACCTCCAGCAGGTCCGTGGCGCTGAACGTCTTGGTGTAATCGACCGCCGCGCTGTTGGAGACCTGCGGCTGCTGATCGCCGCCCTGCGCGATGAAGTCGGCGGAAGGAAACAGTTGCGGAACCGGCTGGCTGAGATCGCGCCGCGAAAAGCGCACGAAGAAGCGGTCGGTATCGCTCAGATTCTCGTCTACCTTGGCGTCGATCTGATTCGAGCTCACCACCTGCGTGGCGGCGGCGTAGTAGTTATTGAAGCCCGTGAACGGGTTTCCGGGCTGGTTGGGAAGCGGGTAGTACTTGATCGCGTTGGCGGACACCGGATTGATGCGGTTCGCGGGAATGATGTTGCCGGGAAACGGCGAGCGGACGAAGCCGGACCCCGAGGCCGCGGGCACCGTGGTGAGGGGGTCGAAAACTCTGATCAGTTGGCCCGCTGGATTCAACGTCTGGGAGAAATCGCCGGCCCGCTGGACGGCGGTCGGAACCGTCGTGGTCAACGTACGGGCCGCGCCCTGGCGCAAGCCCTCGTAGGCGAAAAAGAAGAAAGTCTTGTCCTTGCCCTTGTAAACCTTCGGAATGTCCACCGGGCCGCCCAGGCTGCCGCCGAACTGGTGACGCTTGAAACTGGGCAGACCGACGCCGTTGCGGTTGGAGAAGAAGTTGTTCGAGTCCAGATCCGAGTTGCGTACAAACTCGAATGCGCTGCCGTGAAGGCTGTTGGTCCCCGACTTGTAAATCAGGTTGATGACGCCGCTTCCGCTGCGCCCGAATTCCGCCGAATAAGTGTTGGTTTGCACCTTGAATTCCTGCACCGACTCGACCGACGGAAACACCGAGAACCCCTGGATCGGAACGACCAGCGGCGGCGATGCCGGGATGCCATCCACCAGGATGTCGCTGCTCCCGGGCCGGCCACCATTGATCGAGATGTTCTCGCTGTTGTACCCCGTGCCGACGGTGCCTTCCACGCCCGGCCCCAGGAACACCAGCGAGTACGCGTTGCGGGCGTTGAGCGGCAGGTTGAGAATGTTCCGCGAATTGATCACCTGCCCCTGCGCGGCGGTGGTCGCCTCGACCAGCGCCGCTTCCGCGTTCACCTTCACGGTCTCCGTGGCCGCGCCCACCTGGAGAGTGAAATCCACGCGCGCCATCTGGTTCACTTCCAGGGTGATTCCGGAGCGCTCCTGCGTACTGAAGCCCGCGGCTTGAACATAAATCGAGTACGGACCGCCCGGCGGTAGCGACGGGAACAAATACCGGCCGCCGCTGTCGGTGATCGTGTGCACCTGCAGGCCGGTCGACGTGTTCACGATCCGCACAGTGGCGTTCGGCACCACCGCACTGCTCGGATCCGAAATCGTTCCGCCTAACGAGGCGGTCACGATCTGAGCCGTCAGTTCACAGCCCGACAGGGCTGCCAGAACGGCAAAAGCCCACACCCACTTTTTCATTTCCCCAACCCCCTCGAAAGGAATCGCTTGCGGATGGCATTATATCCCAGGCTCAAGAGCCTGTCCACACGACCCCGAGTCGCCGAGTCGCGGAGAAGAAAAGAAGGAATTTCGCTCTTTCTCGGCGCTTCGGCCGTTAGATCAGAGCTTCCTGGTCGTTCCGAGCGACGTCTCCAGCGCGATCCGCACCAACTGGCTGCGCGTGCGCACGTGCGTCTTCTGGAACAACTGCTGGAGCGTAGCCTTCACGGCTCCTTCCGAAACCCCGATCTGCGCCGCGATTTCCTTGTTCGTCAGGCCCTCGAAAATTCCTCGCAGCACGCGCTGCTCGCGCTCCGTCAGCAGCCTTTTGATGCTGAACTCTTCGCGCGGATGGGCGCTGTCGGCCAGTTGGTGGACAATCTTCGGATCCACCCACATCTCCCCGGCGGCCACCGCGCGGATGGCTTTCGAGAGCGCCGCCGGTGAATTGTGCTTCAAGAAAATTCCCGACGCGCCCACCTGGAGCGCGATGGACGATTCCGCGGCGTCCATCCCCGCGGTCACCATGAGGATCCTGCCCTCGAATCCGCCGGAGAACGCGTTTGCGATGAAGCGCGAGGCGTTGTCCCCGCCGAGGTCGAAATCCAGCAGCACCACGTCCACCGCCGAGCGGCCCAGTATTTCGAGGCCTTCCTGGGGCGTGCCGCACTGCGCCACCATCTCGAAACCCGGCTCGGAGGCCAGCAACCGGCTCAGGCTCTCGCGGAAGAGCACGTGATCATCGAGCAGCAACAGGCGTATGGTTTCCATTATTGCTCGCTCGAATGTCGGCGGCAGGCCCCACGGCGGCCAGTTCCAGCACGAAGGAGCAGCCGGGCTGCGACGGATCGTGCCGCAGATCGCCGTGGAACCCGCGCAGGAACGCGCGCGAAAGGTACAGCCCCAGCCCGGTGGATTCCGCGCCCTTCTGGAACGGCTGGAACAGTTTCTCGGTGGAAGCGATTCCCGGACCGCTGTCGCTCACCCGCACCAAAACCGAGCCCTGCCGGCTGGCCGCGGAAATTGAAATCCGCTTCACTTCCGCGTTCTCCAGCGCCTGCTCGCTGTTGCGCGTCAGGTTGAGCAGCGCCTGGAACAGGCTGTGCCGGTCGGCCCACACCGGCGGAAGATCCTCGGGGATCTGCCATTCGACCGTAATCCCCGAATCCTGGCAATGCGCGTCCAGCACGATGCGGAGATCGTCGAATACTTCGGGCAGTTCCACGCTGCCGATCTGCGGCTGGTGGCTCTGCTTCAAATCCAGGCAGGCGATTCTATTGAGCGTCTCGACCAGCGCGCCCAGCGCTTCGAAATCGCGGTTGGTGCTGAGTCCCCCGCCCCGCGCCAGGTTCTCGTAGATCACCGAGATGGCGCCGCAGACGTTGCGGATCTCGTGCGATACCGCCCCCACCAGGATGCGCGACCCGGCCAGCATCTGCTCCAGGCTGGATTCCTCGCGCTCGCGCAGTTCCTCGGAAGCGTCCACGACCAGCGCCGCCAGCCGCGGTCCCATGGCGGTTTCGTAAGTCGAGAAGAAAACGTTGGCCAGAAAAACCTCGCCGCTCTCCCGCACGCCGCGGCACTGCATCTCGGTGCGGAACGTCTGCGACGTGTCGTCGAGCGAAGGCACGCAGCCCAGCGCGGAAATGTAGCGGCCGATATTTCTGCCCGGCAGCCCGCCCGCCGGAACGCCCAGCAGCCGGTGGGCCGCGCCGTTGGCCAGCAGGATGCTGCCGTTCGCCGCCGCCGTCAGGATGGCCGCGGGGCTGCTGTCGATGAGGAATTCAAGCTGCTCCTCGGCTGCCCGCCGCGCCGCCGCCTCGCTTTCCACGCGCCGCAGGTTTTCCATCTCCTTGCGCCGGCTGCGCGTCACTTCATACGCGATCAGCCCTGCGCCGGCTAATGACGTGAACACCAGGATGTCCTGCGGCAGTCCCACCAGCAGGCTGAACGGGAAAGGATCGAACACGTCCGAGAGCAGCGTGCACAGCAACGCCGTCGCAGCGATCTGCCAGCGGTTCAGCACCGTCCCCACCAGCAGCATGGGAAACAGATAAAGGAACCCGAACGAGATGTTCAGGTCGATGCGCCAGTCGATCAGCGCAATGATCGCGATCAACAGTCCGGCGCGCAGCAATACGGCACGCGGTGTGCCTTCCAGGCACCGGACATTCATGCGGCGGATCCCCCTACTGAATTCTAGGAGAAATGACATGCGAGTCCAAGCCCGATAGCCGAAAGATAGGTTGACGCCCGCTGAAAGATAGGTGACAGCCCGGCGCACCGGCCGTTACCTTTAATAGTAGCAAGAG
>JAJYLS010000323.1 GCA_021787555.1 Acidobacteriota bacterium
AGGTTGCCGGAGAAGACAATGGCCTGATCTTTGCCGCCCGGCGGCAGCGGCGTAGAGGGAATGGCATTGGGGTAAACGGAGACCTGCGCCGCGGGAGCGATGGCGCGGGCGCGCGCGGCGTCGGCTTCGGAAGCGGCCAGAACATGTCCATAGCGCGGCAGCCACTGCCGCTCGAGTTCCAGCGCGGCGGCGTGGAAGACGCGGTGGGCGAAGCCGAGAGCGCGGTTTTCGGCTTCGGCGCAGCGCTGGTGGAGCACGGATTCGATATTGTGCAGATCGAGCACGGTGCGCTTGCACGCCGGGGCGAGCTGAGCCCAATAGGGCGCGCACCAGAAATGCTCGACAACCCCGAGCTCGTAGCGGCGGCCCGCGATGGCGGCTTCGACCTCGCGCTCGAAACCGGCGAAGCGGTCGACCAGCGGCGGCGTGCCGCGCGCGACGCGCCCGGCATTGCGCAGGGCGCGCGCCGCCAGCGAGCGGCGGTTGTGCGGCAGCTCAATCACCGAAAGATGGCGCACCAGGCCCGCAGGTAAACCTTCGGCGGGATGCGGCGCGCCGGGCTGGCGGAAGACGATCAGATCGACAGCGCGGGTGCGGGCCAGATAGTGCAGGAGCGAAGCGGTCCGCAGGGCGCCGCCGCCGGCGACAGGATAAGGTGCTTCGGGGGCGAGCACCAGCGCGGCCGGCCGCCTCACACGCGGCCTCCATTATTGGCCAAAACGCCTCCGCGCCTCCTCGTAGACTTCGTGGGTCAGGTGGGCGGTGCGGTCCCAGGAGAATTGGCGCGCGCGGGCAACCGAGCGGGCGCGCAGGCCGGCCACCCATTCGGGATGATCGGCCGCCGTTGCCAGGGCGGCCAGAAGCTCTTCGGGTTCCTCCGCGTAAACGGCGGCATCGCCTGCAACCTCCCTCACGGCGCGGGAGGCGATGACCGCCGCGCCGCATTGCATGGCTTCTAGCACGGGGAGACCAAAACCTTCATACAACGATGCATAGACAAATGCAAGCGCGCCGGAGTAGAGCGCGGGGAGGGCCTCGTCGGGGACCTCACCGAGGAGGCGCAGGCCCGGCTCGGGGGCCAGCGGCGGAAAATCGGCCCGGCGGCGGCCGGCCAGGACTAAATCGATGGCGCCGCGATCGGTCGCGGCGCGGCGGCGGCGAAGCTCGCGCCAGGCATCGATCAGCACGAGCAGATTCTTGCGCGGCTCGAGCGTTCCGACGTAGAGAAAGTAGGGCGGATCGGATCGCGGCGCGGGGACCGGCTGGAAGTACGCGGCGGCGGCTTCGGGAATGGCCACCACGCGATCGGGGCGGAGGCGGAACCGCTCGATCGCCTGCTTCCGCACGAGTTCCCCAGGGGTGACGACCATGGTGGCGATGCCGAACTCGAGCAGCAGCGGCGTGCGGCGCTGAACCCGCGCGGCGGCGTGATGCCAACCCGGGTCCATCCACGGGGAAAGGTCATGCAGCGTGAGGACGCTGGGACGGCGGGCGAGATAGGGGACGGCGAAATCGGGGCCGTGGACGAGGTCGGCGCCGAGGCGATGCACTTCGCGCGCGATGCCCCACAGCCACCAGCGGCGCTCGATGGCGTTGCGCGGCCCGCCCCCGCGGCGGAGGTTCGGCGGCGCGTTGAGCGGCATGCGGAAGGGCTGGTCGGAGATGAGCACGAATTCGTCGCTCGGAAACGAGCGCGCCAGCGCCAGGCTGAGTTCGGAGGTGTAGCGCGCCAGGCCGCCGGTCGAGAGGGCGAGCGATGCGGCTTCGATGACGACGCGCATAAAAGTCTTGAGTTGTGAGTTATGAGTAGTGAGTTTTCAGCGGGCCGCGAGACTCATAACTCATAACTCACAACTCATAACTCACCACCGCCCGCCCTCCGTAGTTCCTCTCGTAATACGCCCGATACTCCCCGCTCCTCACGCGCGCCACCCACGCGCTGTTGGCGCGGTACCAGTCGATGGTGCTGGCGAGGCCGGTCTCGAAATCCATGGCGGGGCGCCAGCCGGTTTCACGCATGAGCTTTTCGCTCGAGAGCGCATAACGGCGGTCGTGGCCGGGACGGTCGGTGACGAATTGGATGAGGCTCTCGGGCTTGCCGGTGGCGGCGAGCACTTTCCGCACCACATTCAGGTTCGGCAGCGAGCGGTTGCCGCCGATATTGTAGATTTCGCCGTCCCGGCCCTTCCGGAGGGCGGCGAGGATGCCGCGGCAATGGTCCTCGACATACAGCCAGTCGCGGACCTGCTGGCCATCCCCGTAAACCGGCAGCGGCTGGTTGTCAAGCGCGTTGGCGATCATTAACGGGATGAGCTTCTCTGGAAACTGGTAAGGACCGTAATTGTTTGACGCTCGGGTGATCACCACCGGCAGGCGGTAGGTGGTGAAATAGGCGCGGGCAAGCAAGTCGCTGCCGGCTTTCGACGCCGAATACGGGCTGCTGGGATTGAGCGGAAACTCTTCGGTAGCTTCGAGCGGCGCGGCCAGGCTGCCGTAGACTTCGTCGGTCGAGACGTGCAGGAAGCGCGCGACGCCGCGGCGGCGGGCGGCTTCGAGCAGCACGAAGGTGCCGCGGACGTTGGTCTCCACCACCGGCTCGGGCGAGAGGATGCTGCGGTCCACGTGCGATTCGGCGGCGAAGTGGACGATGGCGTCCGGGCGCTCCTCGGCAACCAGGGCATCGACCAGAGCGTGGTCGCAGATGTCGCCGCGCACGAAGCGGTAGCGCGGGTTGGCATCCACGGACGCCAGACTTTCCAGGTTGCCGGCATAGGTTAGCTTATCGAGGTTGACAACGCGGTCGGCGGATTCGGCGATCAGCAGGCGCACGAAGCCGGAGCCGATGAACCCCGCGCCACCGGTCACAAGAATAGTCATTTTCTCTGCGTTTCCCAATCGTAATTGATCGAGGCGTCATTATAAGGGATGCGGCCCTCGTCGGCGGGATTATAGAAACGGTCCGTCATATAGACCAGCAGGGAAGCTTCCCCGCCGATCACTTTGTAGCCATGCGCCACGCCGGCCGGGATGAGCGCCTGCCAGGGACGCAGCGCGCCGAGATAGATGGTGTTGCGGCGGCCGAAGGTGGGCGAGCCCAGCCGCAGATCCACGAGCGCCACTTGCAGCAGGCCCTTGACCGGCGTCCAGCAATCGGTCTGGCCGAGGTGATAGTGAAATGCCTTGATCGCGCCCGGATAATTCATCGCGGCGGAGATTTGCGTCGTAGCGGGCGGGAAGTCCGCGGCGAGGCCGCGGCCGAGACGCTGGATTTCAAGGAAATAGCCGCGGTCGTCGGGATAGAGCGCCAGGGGCGCGAGGCGCACACCCGCGATGAGCTCGGCGGAATCGGGCGCGCCGATGACCGCGCCGAGGCCCTTCTCGCAGGCGGGCACGGCGAGTTGCAGATCGCCGGCACGCGCCAGACTGCGTACCGCCGCGGTTTTGGTTTCGGGAGCCATCAGGCGCGCGCTCCTTCGGCACCAGGCTGCTTGCGCAGCGCGGCCACCAGGTTCGCCGCGCGCAGCAGCGAATCGAACGTTCCGGCATCGGTCCACCAGCCTTCCAGAATGGAACAGGTGATCGTGCCTTCGCCGATGTAGGCGTTGTTCACGTCGGTGATTTCGAGTTCGCCGCGGCCCGAAGGCACCAGCGTCCTGATTTTGTCGAAGACGGTCGCGTCGTACATGTAGATTCCGGTGACGGCGTAATTGGATTTCGGATGCTGCGGCTTTTCCTCGATGCTCACGATGCGGTCTCCGGCTAGTTCGGCCACGCCGAAACGCTCCGCGTCGGGCACCTTTTTGAGCAGCAGGTGCGCGCCGGCAGGCTGCCGGCGGAAACGCTCGGCCGCCTCGCGGATATCGCGCTCGATGATGTTGTCGCCCAGAACCACGCAGATCTTGTGGCCGTCGGCGAAATGCTCGGCCAGGGCCAGCGCGTCGGCGATGCCGCCTTCCCCCTCCTGGTACGTGTAATTGATATGTTTCAGACCGAACTGCTTGCCGTTGGCCAGCAGGCGGAGGAAATCGCCCGAGTTACGGCCGCCGGTGACGATCAGGATGTCGCGGATGCCGGCATCCACCAGTGTCTGAATAGGATAGTAGATCATCGGCCGGTCGTAGATCGGCAACAGGTGTTTGTTGGTGATTTTGGTCAGCGGGAACAGACGGCTTCCCGTGCCCCCAGCCAGCACGACGCCTTTCATAAGCTCACATGATAGCAGGAGACAGGAGACAGAAATCAGGAGACAGAATGGCAGGGCGCTGTTCCTCCTGACTCCTGACTTCTGACTCCTCGCTTCTCATGTACAATACTCCCATGACGCTCTACAACTGGAACACGCATCCGCGCGAGCAGTTGAATCCACAGATCGCGCGCAAGGTCATCCACGGCGTGAACATGACGATCGCCCGCCTGGAACTGGCAAAGCATGCGGTGGTGCCGGAGCACAGCCACGTCCACGAGCAGATCAGCATGGTCGAGAGCGGCGCGCTGAAGTTCTTCCTGGAAGGTCGGGAGCAGATCGTACGCGCGGGCGAGGCGCTGAAGATTCCACCGTACGTTCCGCACAAGGTCGAGGTCCTGGAAGACTCCGTGGTGACCGATGTTTTTTCTCCTTCGCGCGAAGATTGGATTCGCGGCGAAGATGCTTATCTGCGGAAATAGTTGTAGGCCGTTGTTCCAATTCTCACCGGCTCTCGGCACGTATTTTCACTAAACCCGCGTACTTGTTTCGATCCGCCCCAAAACCGTATTGACCATCTTTTTTTCCCGTTGTTACGCTCTAAACTTAGGGGTTGTTCTTTAGGAGGTTCAATGCGTAAGACGATCTTACAGTTGATATGCGTCTTGTTGTTATCTGCGGCGACCACCCTGTGGGCGCAGGCGGTAAATGGGACATTGACAGGACGAGTAACAGCCGTGGATGGCAGCGGGATCGCCAACGCCGCGGTTACCATTACCAATACCACAACCAATACGACACAGAAAGTCTTGACCGGGCCGGACGGCTCTTTCACGATCTCCGGCCTTCCTCCCGGGACTTATCGGATAGATGTCGAGACCGCCGGGTTCAAGCATACTTCTCAGCAGAATATCGTACTAACCGCGACCGGGCCGGCAACCGTCAATATCACGCTGCAACCCGGAAACATGAACGAAACCGTGGAGATCCGCGGCCGTACGCCGCTGACGCAGTCGCAGGGCGGAGAGGTTTCTACGTCGGTCGGAATGCGGACGCTTCAGGAATTGCCGGTGATCGACCGCAACGAACAACAGCTTAATGATCTGCTGACCGGCATCACCCCGCCGCATACACAATATGCGCCCGCGGTGGACCCGGAGCGCAACCGCTTTTTCGCAACCAACGGCCAGTCGCCGGATCTCAATTATGAAGAGTATGACGGCTTGAACAACTGGGAGCGTTACCGCGGCACTAACTTCCGCGTGATCCCGGAAGAAACCACGCAGCAAATGGATATCGAGACCGCCAATCTGGTGCCCCGGCAGGGCTACACCGGAGGCGCGGTGACCACCGCCCTGACGCGCGGCGGCACCAACGACTGGCACGGCAGCTTGTTCGCCTTCTGGAGCGGCGACGCTTTTAATTCGCGCGATTTCTTCACCGCGCCGAGCGTCACCAAGCCGCGGTTGAACTTCACCCAGCCAGGCGCTGCCATCGGCGGCCCGATCGTAAAAGACAAGACCTTCTTCTTCGGCTCTTACGAGGGGACGTTCATCAACGGGGCCCAGAATCAGCTCACTACCGTGCCCACCCCCGCGGCGCTCACCGGCAACTTCACCGGCATTCCGGGAGTCAGCCTTTACCAACCCTTTTCCGGAAGCGCCGGAGGCTTCGGCCGTACGCCCTATTCCGGCAGCGTCATTCCGTCCACCCAGATGAATCCCACGGCGGCGGCGGTTCTGGCGTACATGCCCTCGCCCAATCTGCCGGGATACTTCAATAACTACTCGGCCGATACTCCCTTCCGCAACCACTGGGAGAAAGCCGACGCTCGCCTGGATCAGCACTTCAACGACCGCACTTCGGCGTTCCTGCGCTACGGTTTCTCCAACGATTTCACGTACCAGAACTCGCCGCTCGGCCCGGTCATTGGCTCCGGACAGGCGGGACACCTGCTGGCCGATAACGCGGCCCTCGATTTCACCCACGAGTTCGGGCCCCGGCTGATCACCGATTTC
>JAJYLS010000324.1 GCA_021787555.1 Acidobacteriota bacterium
TTCAGGCGCTCCAGGCCAAACTCGCCAGCGCGCTGATGCTGTTCATCCATAGCTGGTTCATCGTCTTCCCTGCCCTGGTGCCGCCGGCGGCGCTGCTCGCCTGGCGCAAACGCCGCGAGCCGGACACGCTCTTCCTGCTGGCATGGATCGGCATCTTTTTCGCCGGAGCGGTGGCGGTGTTCTTCGCCGGATCGACGCGCTACCTGCTGCCGATGGCCGCGCCGGTGGCGCTGCTGGCGTCGCGGCTGCGCGCGAAATGGTTGGCGCCGGCGTTCGTGGTTCAGCTTGCGCTGGGACTGGGGTTGGCGGCCGAGAACTATCAGCACTGGGACGGCTATCGCAAGTTCGTCGCGCGCGTGCCGATGAATGGCCACCGCGTGTGGGTCGACGGCGAATGGGGGCTGCGCTATTACCTGGAGACGCGCGGGGCGCTGCCGCTCACGAAGACCCAGCGCGTGCGCGCGGGAGATATCGTGGTCTCGAGCGAACTGGGGCATTCGGTGACCGTCGCCGCGCCCACCGTACCCCTCGCGCAGGCGGAGATCCGGCCTTGGGTTCCGCTGCGGCTGATCGGCCTCGATTCGCACTCGGGTTATTCGACGGTCTCGCGCGGATTCTGGCCGTTCGGCATCTCGACCGGCGTGGTGGATCGCGTGCGCGCGTTCGAGATTGCCGAGCGGCATCCCACGCTCGAATACCTGCCCATGAATGCGCCGGAAGCGCCCGATCAGATTATCAGCGGAGTTTACGACCTCGAACATGGCAGCTTCCGCTGGACCGGGCGCGCGGCGGTGGTCGTTCTGAAGAGCCCGGCCGAGGCGCGGCCGGTGCGCGCGGTGTTTTCCATCCATCCGCAATCGCCGGCGCGGCGCATCGCGCTCGTGGTGGATGGGCGCGAGGTGGCGGCGCAGACTTATGCCGGGCCGGGCTCGTATACGCTCGAATCGGCACCGGTGAAACCGGCCGGCGCAACCGCCACGGTGGCGGTCGAAGTGGACCGCACCTTCACCGCGCCGCCGGATGCGCGCCAGCTCGGACTTGTGCTGACGGGCGTAGGATTTGCACGGTAGACTAAGTTGAGGAGATATCGACGATATGAGTTGTGGAGGCGGCAGCGGCTTCGATCAGATGAACAACACCATCCCCCCGGGCGCGCACAAGGTGTTCTGCGTGAAATTCCAGCGCGAAATGGAAGGCCTGGAGGAGGTGCCGTTCGAGGGGCATCCGCTCGGCCAGAAAATTTACGAGAACGTCTCCAGGGAAGCCTGGAAGATGTGGGTGGAGCGCATGAAGATGATCATGAACGAATACCGCCTCAATCTGGGCACCAGCGAGGCGCAGGAATTCCTGCTCCAGCAAATGGACAGCTACTTCTTCGGAGAAGGCGCGGCGCTGCCTCCCGATTACGTGCCACCCAGGACGAAGGCGTAATCAGTCCCTCAGCCCGACCGCCCGCGACCAGCGGGAGACAGTTGCACGGCCCCGCACCAGCGGTTATCAGTTACCCAAAGGACCTCAAATGGTGAAATTCGTAACGGTTCTTTGTGTACTTGCGAACCAGGCGCCCGCACAGGAAGTGCGCGCGACCCTCGGCGGGCGTGTCACCGACCCCACCGGCGCTATGATTGCGGGAGCGGCCGTCAGCGTCGTTTCCGACGAGACCGCTGTCCAGCGGCAGACCACCACCAACGAGCAAGGCAACTGGCTGGTGCAGTTCCTGATTCCGGGGCATTATCATTTCTCGGTCAGCGCACCCGGTTTCAAAACAACCGAGCGCTCCGGCATCGAGCTCCAGGCGGCGGACAACAAGCAGATCGATACCCGGCTGGAAGTCGGCCAGGCCAGCCAGACTTTGGAAGTGACCGCCGAGACGCCGCTCATCGATACCACGGCGGCCACTTCGGGCACGGTCATCACCACGCAGGAGATCACTGAAATGCCCCTGGCCAGCCACGTGGTGACGCTGCTGGCGACGCTCTCGCCCGGCGTGGTGGCGCAGGACCAGAACGGGAACGTGGCACACATGTGGTCATACCTGGCGGCTTCGGAATTCGAAGCCGACGGCGGGCGCAATAATAAATACTCGAATAACTTTCAGCTCGACGGCATGCCGGACACGCAGCACAACGGCAACGTCGCCTTCATTCCGCCGATGGATTCGGTGCAGGAATTCCGCGTCGCCACCAACGCCTACGACGCATCCATCGGGCGGCAGGCGGGGTCTACCGTGCAGCTCCAGACGCGCAGCGGCGGCGAACACTACCACGGCAGCATGTACGAGTTCGACCAGAACAACATCCTCAACGCGAACCTGTTCCAGACGAACCTGGTGGGCGGGACGGTGCCCCCCGTCCACTTCAACGAATGGGGCGCGACGTTCGGCGGGCCTGTGTATATTCCCAAGCTGTATCACGGGCAGCAGAAGACCTTCTTCTTTTTCTCGTATGACGACACCTGGAACGAGGACCCGCGGCCGGGCAGCACGCGCTCGGTGCCCACGGCGCTCGAACGCCAGGGCAATTTCAGCGAATCGTTCACCACGCAGGCGGGGCAGCGGTTTCCCATCCAGATCTACGATCCGATGTCCGTGGACGCCAACGGCAACCGCACGATTTTCCCCGGCATGGCGATTCCGGCCAGCCGTCTCAATCCGATCTCGACGAGTATTTTGAAATACGTGCCGCTGCCCAACACGGCCAGCGATCCCACCAGCAACGCCAGCAACAACTTCGTCTCTTCGGCCACGCGCACCGACAAGTTTCCGGTGATTTCGGTGCGCGGCGACCAGAACTGGAACAACTCGCAGCGCAGCTTCATCGCGGTGCGCTGGTCGCATCTGCACGAATTCCTGGACGACTATTTCCACGACGCCGCCACAGGGAATTTTCAGGAGCGCGTGCCGAAAGCCATCAGCGTGGACCACGTCTGGACGATGAGCCCGACCCGCATTCTCGACCTGCGTTTTAACCTGAGCCGCTACGAGGATCCCAACTATAACAAGGGCGCGGGCTTCAACCCAACGCAGCTCGGGTTTGCGTCGAACTTCGCCGCGGAGATGGTCAAGCCTTCCTTCCCGTACATCAAGGGCTTCGCGGGCAATTTCGGGACCAACCAGGCGGGCAAGTATTACGACAACAACTATTACACTCTGGCCGCCCACCTGACGCAGGTGCACCACAATCACACCCTGAAATTCGGCGCCGATTACTGGGTGCTCCAGGACGCCGACGGCAGCCTGGGCGTGCAGCCGGAATTCGATTTCGGCGGCGAGTGGACGCGCCAGAACGCCTTGTACAGCGGCGGCACCGGCGTGGGATCGACCTTCGCTTCATACCTCCTAGGCCTGCCCACGGGCGGCAACGAGCCGGTCAATGCCACGGGATACTACACACAGCATTACACGGCGCTCTATTTTCAAGACGACTGGCGCGTGACCTCCAGGCTGACGGTGAACGTGGGAATGCGCTGGGATTTCGAAACGCCCGTCACGGAGCGCTACAACCGCCTGACCAGCGAATTCGATTTGAGCGCGACCAACCCCATCAGCCCGACGGCGCAGGCGGCCTACGCGTCCATCCTGGCCGACCCGAAAAATGCCAACAACGCGGGCGTGCAGCAACTCCAGCAGATCCTGCCGGCCAGCGCGTTCCGGGTTCCCGGCGTGGTGCTGTTCGCGGGAGTGAACGGGCAAACGCGCGGCTTCTCCAATCCGGATTATCACGAATGGCAACCGCGCGCCGGCTTCGCCTACCGGCTGGGGTCGAACACCGTGATCCGCGGCGGCTTCGGCCGCTTCACCCAGGCCGACTACAATTATGGCGGCCAGAACGGCTTCAGCCGCACCACCAGCTTCGTGGCCACCCAGGACAATTGGATGACGCCCTACGACACGCTCTCGAATCCGTTCCGCGGCGGCATCTACGCACCCACCGGCTCCTCCCTGGGCGCACTGACCAACCTCGGCGCCGGCGTCGATTTTAACGATCCGAACCCCGACCGCTTCTACTCCTGGGAATACAGCCTGCACCTCCAGCACCAGTTCAAGAACTGGCTGTTCGAGGCCGGCTACTCCCACAATAAGACCTACGACATCGCCTGGACGCGGCAGCAGGATAACCCCTCGGCGGCGCTCTGGCGGCAACTGGACGGGCCGCAGTTCGATGGCAGCGGCCGGCCCCTGGACATCCTCGCGTGGAACGACGTTGTGCCGAACCCGTTCTATCACCTCTCCGGCATCTCGCCTTCGGCTTCGATTTATAGCAGCAAGACTACCACGGTGAATCACCTGCTGTATTCCGATCCGCTGCTGGGAACGCTTACAGAGAAAACCATGCCGCTCGGCAAGAACCAGTACGACGCCATGCTGGTGAAAGTGGAGCGGCGGTTCAGCAAGGGCTTCAGCGTGCTGAACTCGTTCACCTGGTCGAAGCTGTTCGAGGATACTTCGCTCCTCGGGCCCGAAATCGCGGGCATCGACGTGGAGCACAAGCTCGGCGGCGAAGACCGGCCGTTCCACTTTACGACTTCGCCCATTTGGGAGCTGCCCATCGGCCGCGGCAAGAAGCTCGGCTACAATATGAGCCACCCGCTGGACATGATCGTGGGCGGATGGGAACTGGCGGGCACGTACGATATCCAGTCGGGCGTGCCGGTGGCGTTCGGGACGGCCTCCTTCTTCTGCGGACACGATTTCTCGCTGGGAAGCGCGGCCTCTACCAGCCAGTGGTTCGATACGAGCTGCTTCTACCCATTTCCCAACAAGCTGACGGATATTTCGACTTACCCGGCCTGGACGGGCGTGATGAGCCTTCCCGGCGCGAGCTATGTCCCCAAGGCCGGCGACACCATCAGGAACGGCGTCTACCAGGACTTCGCCACCTACGTCCGCAATTATCCGACGCGCTGGGGCAATGTGCGCGCCAGCCGGGTGAACAACCTGGACATCGGGCTCTACAAAAACCTGAACTTCACCGAGCGTTTCCGGCTCCAGCTCCGTTTCGACGCATTCAACGCGCTGAACCACGTGCGCTTCCCGGCGCCGGATACCAACCCGGCCAGCGACACCTTCGGCCGCGTGAAGTTGCAAGAAGAGAACCAGGCGCGCGCGGTGGAACTGGGGGCGCGGCTGAGCTTTTAGACGACGGCCCGGCGCCTGCATATCGCAAGGTGCCATGCTGGAATCGCGACCTGGAATGAGGCGTTTCCGCGTTGGCGGATGCGCCCGGATGGTGCGAGTGGCCACGCTCGGTGTGGCGCTCTGCCCCATCCTATGTGGGCAAGCCCTGCTCAATACCAAGGCGCTGGGTGGTTCGGGGTCGGATAATCCCACGGCCATCGCGACGGATGCGCAGGGCAACGTGTACATCGCCGGGCAGACCAATTCGCCCGATTTTCCGGTGACCAATGCGCTATTCTCGCAGCTTCCCGAGCCGGCGCTGCGGGTTTCGAGTGACGGACGCACATTCGCGCCGGTGGAGCTTTCGGTCATCCAGGTGAATTCCGTAGCGGCTTCGAGCGACGGCAATCTGGTCCTGGCAGGAAGCAATTCCGGCCTCTATCGCAGCACCAACGGCGGCGCAACATGGGCCGCGGCAAGTGTAACCGGCCAGATTCTCGCCGTGGCCGTAGACCCCGGCAATTCCGGGGACGCATACGCCGTTTGGCTAAGCAGTTCGACCCAGTGGATGGGCGGCCCGTACACGACCTATACCTGGACGATCTCCAAAAGCACGTCCGCGTGGATCTACGTTACTCGACCGTGACTTTCGTCCCCCGGCGCTCCTCGCGCGCGAGGTAGGCAATCCGATCGTCGATCAGGCCGCGAATGCCCTTCAGGAATTCGATGCGCGAATTCCGGAAGTGATCGCGCGTGTCTTCGCTGAAACAGCGCTCCAAGAACGGCAGCGCCGCGGCGCACAGGAAGCAACCCGGGCCGCCAAACATGCCTCTCGGCGTCTCTGCGGCCTCGCCTGCGGTTTTGTCTTCCATTTCAGGCCTCCTTCATTTCCACCGTCAGAACTCTATTCTCCAACTTCGCGCGGCTGGGGGAAAGCCCCGACATCGACGTAGGCAGCCCGATGTGCCGGCGCAGGGTCCCGATCTCGACCACCAGCTCGTCGCCCTTCTTAAACAGCCCCACATCGCCCTTGGCCGCGAAGGGAAGCTGCAACCGGACCTCGTAATGGCCG
>JAJYLS010000325.1 GCA_021787555.1 Acidobacteriota bacterium
ATCATGGGCATTTACATGGGAACATTATGCCGCTCGAAAATTAGAGCTATGTACTAAAAGAATCAATGGATTGCCCGCGAATTGCGGCTTATTTCTTAGGGGAACTTCGGTCTAAAAACCCCATGGAGACGCTGCGCGAGGTGCGCGGTCTCTATGACCGGAGCACGCCGGGTTTGGCGCGGCGCTCAGGGACAACCGGCGCGCTGGCGGTGTGAAGAAATCTTAACGGCCGTAATACGCCGCGTTCTTGGGGGTGAATTCGCTCCACTTTTCCGGCAGATCGTCCAGGGCGAAGATCGCCGAGACGGGGCAAACCGGCACGCACGCGCCGCAGTCGATGCATTCCACCGGATCGATGTAGAGCATCTCCGACTCCGCGAAGTTCGCCTCGTCTTTCTTCGGATGGATGCAATCGACGGGGCAGGCGTCCACACACGCCGTATCTTTCGTGCCGATGCAAGGTTCTGCGATAACGTATGCCATGTTGTTTTCCCAGGTACATTATAAATAGCACAGGGAAGATCGAAATACAAATGGCGAGTTGCCAACGGCGTGCCGCTGGCACCAAACTGAAAAAAGATGCCGGCCAAAGTACGAAAAGCCGTTTTTCCCGCCGCGGGCCTGGGCACGCGGTTTCTCCCCGCCACCAAGGCGCAGCCCAAGGAGATGCTGCCCATTGTGGACAAGCCCATCATCCAGTACGGGGTCGAGGAGGCGCTGCACTCCGGGATTCAGAACATTATCATCGTTACGGGGCGCGGGAAAACCGCCATCGAGGACCACTTTGACGTGAGCTTCGAGCTGGAGTACCTGCTCGAAAGCCGAGCCAAGAGGGACCTGCTGGCCACCGTCCGGGGAATCTCGGACATGATCAACGTTTCGTATGTACGGCAGAAAGAAGCGTTGGGGCTGGGGCACGCGGTGCTGCGGGCCATGGAACTGGTGGGCGATGAGCCGTTCGCGGTAGTGCTGGCGGACGACGTTATCGAGGCCGAGACGCCCTGCCTCCGCCAGCTTCTCGACGTCCACAATTTCTTCTGCGCGCCCGTGCTGGCCGTGATGGAAGTGCCGCCGGACAACATTTCGGCTTACGGCGCCATCGATGCCGAGCCGGTGCGCCACAACGGCACGCACGACCGGGTGTACCGCATCCGCGACCTGGTCGAAAAACCCAAGTCTTCGGACGCGCCGTCGAACCTGGCGATAATCGGGCGCTACGTGCTGACGCCGGAAATTTTCGATTCGCTGCAAACCATCGACCCGGGCTCGGGCGGCGAAATCCAGCTCACCGACGCACTCAAGCACCTGCTGCGCAGCCGGCCCATCTATGCCTATCGCTTCGAGGGGACGCGCTACGACGCGGGCGACAAGCTGGGCTTCCTCAAGGCGACCGTGGAGTACGCGTTGCGCCGGCACGACCTGGGCGGCCCGTTCCGCGATTATCTCAAAGGGCTGAAGCTGTAACCGCACGCCATTCGCGCATTACGAGTCCGGGCCAAAATCGCACACTGGGGCGCGGCGTGCTCTCCGCGCTTGGGGAAATTCGTTATGCTGGCTTGGGCTTTGACGTTTCTTATTATCGCGATCATTGCTGCGATTCTGGGCTTCGGGTTCGCCGCTGCGGCATTTGCGGCCGCGGCAAAGACCATCTTTTACATCTTTATCGTCCTGTTTCTGATCGGTCTGATCAGCCACCTTATGCGCAGAGTATGATTATTTCCGTTCGAAGCGGCCCATGTACTGCGTTTCGGCGAGGATATGTCCTTTCAGCGCCTGCTGCAGTTCAGCCCGCTTGACACCGGGCGGCAACCCCAGCGTATGGACATCGAGCGCGTAGAGCTTGAAGAAGTAGCGGTGCGGCCCGTGCCCTCTGGGCGGGCATGGTCCGCCGTAGCCAGGCTTCCCAAAATCGTTGGTGCCGCTGACGCCGAGCGAGGAGGGGCGAAATCCCTGCGCCAGGTTGTGCACCTTGGGAGGCACATCGTAAAGAAGCCAATGACACCATGTGCCCACGGGCGCGTCGGGATCTTCCACCACCAGGGCGAAGCTGCGCGTTTCGGGCGGCTCGCCGCTCCATTCGAGCGAGGGTGAAACGTCGGCGCCCTGGCACGAGTGGAGAACGGGGATCCAGCCACCCTCGGTGAATGCGTTGGAGAAAAGCTTGAATGGCATAGTTGATCCTGCGGTTTGATGGTATCGCAGACCGGCACGGACGGAGCAACCGGAGTTCACTGGCTTGCGGGGGTGCCTTGGTGAGGAGTAAGCTCGCGGGTAGAGGGTAATTTTGTGAGGATCCTTTTAGTTGTTGCACTTTCTTGCATCCTGCCCGTGGGCATGATGGCCCAACGCGGCGGCGGTCACGGCGGCGGTTTCGGCGGCGGTTTTCACGGCGGAGGGGGCGGTTTTCACGGCGGAATGGGCGGCGGAGGGTTCAGTGGCGGTGGTATCGGACGCGGCGGATTCGGCGGAGGCGGCTTCCGCGGCGGGTTCGGCGGGTTCGGAGGCAATCGGGGCTTCGGTTTCGGCCGCGGCTTCGGCTACGGCCGCGGCTTCGGCTACGGCCGCGGCTTCGGCTACGGCAACGGCTTTGGCTACGGCGGTTGGGGCTGGGGAGGCTGGGGTTGGCCCGGGTGGGGCATGGGCTGGGGCTTGGATATGCCTTATGACGATTGCGACCCCTACGTCTGGAATTACGGCTGTGGCTATCCAATGATGAACGCCCCTGCATATCCGGCGTATCCTGCCCCCGCATATCCGGCGTATCCCGCATATCCTGGCGGCGATGGCTACGCGTCCTCTCAGCCCGGCGTGACGGTGGTTTATCCCCAAACCTCGCAGGTGCCGGTTTATGCACAGCCTGCCCACCCCGTAACTCACCAATACGATCAGTATGGGCAGGAGGTCCAGCCTTCCGCCAGTGCGGCTGCTGGATCTCCCATCTACCTGATCGCTTTCAGAGATCACGTAATCCGCGCTGCCTCGGCTTACTGGGTGGACGGGGACACGCTCCACTATGTAACGCTTCAGCACGAGGAGCGGCAGGTGCCGCTGGATACGGTGGATCGCGCCTTCAGCCAGCAGTTGAACCGCGAGAGGCACGTCCCGTTTCAATTACCTAACCCGTAGGCCTCCGGCTGGAACGGGCTGAAACTTCGGTAGGGGTGTTCGAAAATCTACATGTGTGCGAGCGCCTGTGCCGGAGATTCCAACGCTTTTTTCCAAATTTGGAATTCCCGAACCCTCGGTACAGGTTTTTACATCCTCCTCATTGCACTATGTGTTTTGTTTGATTTAGAACCATCAAACTTGCGGCGAACGTGCTACAGTGGATCACCGGAGCGGGAGGACGATGGATGAAGGCGTTCTCGGTTTTTGTATTTTTTCTTCTCACCTTTGCACCCCTGAGCGTTAAAGCGCAGACAAATCCGGATCAGATCCAAGAAATGGAAATGTCTGGCGATATCCTCGGGGCGCGTACCGCACTTACTCGGGCGGTACAAGACAAACCCAATAGTGTTCAGGACCTGAGAGAGTATGCGGAGTTCCTGGAGCGCTATGGCGACCCAGGAGCGCGTCAGGCCTACAGCAGGCTGTTGTCCGCATTGCACGGCTCGGAGGATTCAGCCCAGGCCGGCGTGATTGCGCGCCGCATGCTGGTGCTGGATCTGCTGGCTGGAAAAAATGATGTGGCGGCGAGCGATATGGAGGCATACCGTGCCGTCACTGGAAGAACGTTGACCGTGAGCAAAGCTACGCGCGGACCGGCTCAGGAGTGGGGCACGGCCTCGATCCCCGGACCGCTTCATTCCTTCGCTCGCATGGCGGCGGTCGCGCCCGAAGCCACTCCGGAGGACATCCTCCCATCCTTGGCCCGCAATGTGGTCACCAATGGCTACCAGGCTTCGCACAGCAACGAAGCGCTCGAACAGACCGAATACCTCAAGCTGGTCCACCGGTATCTGTCGCAGGCGCGCGAACTGGATTCGCTGGCCGGAGCCGACAAGGTGATCAAGATCGGCACATGCGATTCGCCGCAAACCGGCGAACTGCTGCGCGTTTTGGGTTTCCGCATGCGCGGCGGCTGCGGATCGGAACTCGTGCTGGAGACGGTCAACGCCTCGCGCGCATTTCTGACCGCCGATTCCGGATTCCCCATCAACCAGCTTGAGAAGGCCCTGCGGGAAAACCGCCCCTTCACCTACGACTATCATCCGGCACAGGTCCCTGTGCTGTTCGGGCCGCAATATTGGATGAATGCGGTGAAGGAAAAAGACAGCAACGACTTCATCGAAGTGCTGATCTCCGATCCCTCGCTGTGCCGCCTGTACCTGGGGCTCTCCAAGCTGGATCCGGAAACCGCCGACGGCCTGCGCAAGGCCGTCCCTTTCCCGCGACTCAGGGCGTTCTCGCACGTGCTGGATTTCTTCGGCGGGATGTTCGAGATTCGCAATGGCAAGGCCGTCGTGCCGGGAGGGCAGCGCTCGGCTACGGCATGGGCCGACCTGGTGGGGGTTTCGCCCGACCAAGGCGCGCAGTTCTTCGACAAGCTGATGGCCAAGGACGATGGCTGGTTGGCCAGCCTCTACGATGCCTTGGCGCGCATCCGCGGCCCGGTGCAGACATATCTGACCGATCCGGTGCGCATGAAGCGGTTTTATATGGCCGTGCGCGGCAAAATCACCAGCCCGGGACCGGCCCGTCCGGTGTTCCGTTCCAACACCGACATGATGCTCCTCACCACCCGGCTGCATCTCGATCCCAACGGCAAGCCGCATATTCCGGGAAACCTGGACGTATGGAAGAACCTGTTCACCAACCATCCGCAGGGTAAATACGATGGCAAGCTGACTCGCATTGCGGCCACCTGGAAAGAACCGGACGACGTGCTGGAGGCACTGTTCGCCTTGTGCCGCAAATCGGTCGCGAATGAACCACTGAGAATTTTCATGGCGATCAGCGACATCGACCACTACCGGCCCCAACCCCTACAGCCAGCCACCGTGGATCGGCTGGCGCGCCAATATCACATCTACGACGCGCAGTTTCCCATTTTCAGCGAATCGCGTAATTTGAGCGATGCCGCTATCGTGCAGTTCCTGGACACAGCGGAGGCCATTAACAAAATTCACGATCCGCAGTTCCGGGCGGACGTCGCGGGCATGTTCCAGGGGCTCATCGGCCTGTGGCAGATTTTCGTGCGGCAGGGCACGCTTCCGGCCAGCGAGCACGACGCCGCCTTCCGCCAGATCACCGGCGCATTCGCCCAGATGCATAACGATCGCGACCTGTTCGATGCCGGGCGCGCGGGAATGACGGCCCTGCTCGCCGGCGTCCCCGGACGGAAGGACGTCCCCGCCGGAGCCCACGCGCAGGACCGCATGGTGGCGCTGCTGGCGGGCGCCAGCGAATCGGAAGACGCGGAAGCCCGCGACCAGATCGCGCAGGAGATCAACCACGTCCTGGATGCGCAGCGGATCGTTTCGCTCGACACGCTGTTCCAACTGGCCGATCACCTCCAAAACGTGGCTAAGGGCGAGAAGCTGAACACCGCTTTGGTGAACAAGCTGGCGACGCGGATCAGCGAGCTTCCGCTGCCGCGGACGTCGCTCTCGTCCGCCGAGAAGAACGCCATGGGATTCGGCTACTGGACCGAAAAACACATCGAGGCCGAGCGGAAGCTGAACCTGCGCACCGCCGCGGAGCGCGACGCCAAGGACCCGCAGAAACTCCAGGACCTGCGCGGGCAGTTGGCGCCTCAGTTGCGCGATACCCTCGTGGCCTTCAACTACGCCTACTACGCGCCGCCGGGCGCCCAGGTGCTCTATACCAACCCCGTGTTCGTGCGCAGCCACGACTTCATCGGGATACAGGGGGCCTCGCACACCTGGCGCGCCACCGAATCCTACGGCTCGGGCTGGCCCTCCAACGGTGGCGGCCGGCTCGTCGGATCGTTGGCCACGCTGCCGTATGCGCTCGCCGAGGCCGAGCAGAATTTCCTTATTCCCACCCAAACCCAGGCGCTCATTTGGGGTGACCTGGTCCCGCAGATGATGCTCAGCGCCAAAACTCCGCGCTGGTGGAACGTGACCCCGATGCAGATCCACTGGGTCGGGCTGC
>JAJYLS010000024.1 GCA_021787555.1 Acidobacteriota bacterium
CGCCCAGCCGGGTGTAGAAGTCGAGGAGGTTGACGCAGCAGCGGAGGAGGATGTGCTGGCAATTGTCGATGACCTCGGCGGGTTCGTCCCCGGCGGCGGGAGCGGCATACGAAGTGGCGCGGCCTCCGAGGAACGGCCGCGATTCGTACACGTCAACTTCGAAGCCGGCGCCAGCGAGAGCGGCCGCGGCGGAGAGTCCGGCTAGTCCTCCGCCGGCGATGAGGATCTTCGGCATTTACCGCAATGCCACCTCGATCGTCGTTTTCGTAATTTTCCCGTTCAGGCGCACCACCAGCTTTCTGGTCCCGCGATTGGGGTTCTGCGGCGGCGGCTGATCGGTGGGAACCACGGCGAACACCGCGCCCTCGGGTGAGCGGATTTCGGCATCGAGCGACTCGCCGCCTTTTTGCAGGCGGGCGTGGGATCCATCCAGCGTCACGTTCGCTTCCGTCACCATGCCCCAAAGCGCTTCCACCGGCTGCGCGGCTTCGATCTCGTCGCGGAAAATGGCGGTGCCGGCATCCAGGCGCACGGTGCGGATGAAGCGGGTGATCTTGCCGGGATACGCGCGCGAGAGGTCGATTACGGCGACGCCATCGCGCAGGATCATGGGCGCGGCGGCTTTGGTGTCCTGGTTTTCGCCATCGATCAGGACGGTGTTGTGCGACTGCGTGGCGAGGCGGTAATAGGTGAAGCGCTGCTTGCCGAAATAGCCGGGCATGTTGTAATTATCGCTGCCGAGATCGGAGGCCCAGCGGACGCCGTACTTGTCGAGCACGAAGCTGCCGAGATCGAGATGGCTGTGATTGGCCTTGTTATCGCCGCCCTTCACGCCGATCCAGAGCGCGCGCGGATCCTCCCAATCGGTGCGGAGGAAGGCGACATCGACGCCGCGGAACATGCGGACGAGCGGCCAGCCGGCGGCTTTGGGGCTTTGGCCCTCGGGCTGATACCAGAGCAGGTCGAGCGCGGGAAGGCGCCCGCCATGTTCGAGGTGGCGCAGTTCGTCCCAGGCGAACACGGGCTGATGAAAGCGACGCGCGAGCCAGAACATTTCGGAGGCGATGCCGGCGCCGGAGTGCGCATCGGCGTAATTGAAGGTGCCGGCGGGGCCCTGGAAGTAGATTCGAAAATCGCCGGCATGGGCGAAGCCGGGCATTTCGGAGAGGCCGAAATCGGTGCCGAGAGCCGTCTGGAGCGCGGCCAAATAATAGGTTGTGTAGGAGGTGGCGTAATCCCAATAGCCGGGGCCTTCCGCCCAGCCGCCTTCGGGCGCGTAGGAAGCGAGCGCGAGCGGAATGGATTGGGCGGCGGCACGCACGATGAATTCGGCGCGCGTGGGATCTTCATCGGCGATGGCCAGCGCACCAAGCGTCATGCCGCCGTTGCAGACCTGGCTCCAGTTGAACGTGGACTTGGTCCACCAGCCGTGCGATTTGTAGAGCGGGATGGCCTGGTCGAGGCCCTTTTCCTGGATGGCGCGGCGGAAGGTGGCGCGGTCCTCGGGCGAGAGGTCGGCGTAGAGCCAGTCGTAGCCGATGGCGAAGGCGTGAGTCATCTCCGCGACATCCAGGAAGTGCGAAGGATTCCAATCGGGGAAAGCGGCGGCGGCGCGCAGTTCGGTGACGGCGCGGTCGAGATACTGTTTCTGGCCGCCGATGCGGTAGACCATGGCGAGGGTGTAGACACGGTCGAGGCAGAGGCGGCTTTGATCGAGCAGGCGCGGGCCGATGAGCCGGTGGACCACGGTAGGCTGGGAGAGGGCGCGATCGGCATGGCGCTTCAGGCCGGCATAGAGGCGAGCGGCGAGGGGATCGGATTTCACCAGGGATTGCAGGCGCGCGAAATCCGCTGGCGTGGCGATGAGCCGCGGATGGGCGCGGTGGAGCGTGGCGAGCGGATGCTCGGGGACGGCGGCGACGGCAGCGGAGACCAGCGCGAGGGAGAGGACGAACCGGATCATCGAGGCTCATTCTAGCTCATGGCTATCGCACGATAGATGAAAGCTGGGAGCTAATGGCTTTAGAATAGAGTTTCATGCCGCTCGACGATCGCGCGATCGCCATCAGCGCAACTTTTACAGCCGAAGCGATTCAACCGGGGTTGGCGTTCTGGGCTGGGGAACTGGGGCTCGACTGCGACATTCGATTCGCGCCCTATAACCAGCTCTTTCAGCAATTGCTCGACCCGGCGAGCTTGTTTGCGCGGAACCATGGCGGGTTCAACGTGGCGCTGGTGCGCTTCGAGGACTGGTCCGCGCCGGAAGAGAACGCGCGGGGCCTGGCGAATGCCATCCGCGGGGCGGCGGGGGCGATGGCATCTCCGCTGATCCTGGTGCTGTGCCCGCCGACGGCGGCCCAGGGGGCGGCGTTTGGCGCACCGGCACGCGTGCTCCTCGAGGCGGTGGCGGACCTGCCGGCGGTCTATCCGATTTTGCCTCACGAGATTCCGGCGGTGGGCGAGATCCACGATCCGCATGCCAACGAACTCGGGCATCTGCCGTACACGCCGGAGTTTTTCGCGGCGCTGGCGGCGGCGGTGGCGCGCAAGATCCACGCGATCGCCATGCCGCCGTACAAGGTGATCGCGCTCGATTGCGACGATACGCTGTGGTCGGGTATCTGCGGAGAAGATGGGCCGGGGGGCGTGGTGCTGGATGAGCCGCGGCGCGAGTTGCAGGAATTCATGGCGGCGCGCCGGCGCGAAGGCATGCTGCTGGCGCTGTGCAGCAAGAACAACGAAGAAGACGTCGTCGAGACGTTTCGCGCGCATCCCGAGATGCCGCTGCGGCTGGAGGATTTCGCCGCGTGGCGAATCAACTGGGAAAGCAAATCCGCGGGACTGGCGGGGCTGGCCAACGAGCTCGATCTTGGGCTGGACAGCTTCATCCTGGTGGACGATAACCCTAAGGAATGCAGGGAGGCGCAAGCCGCGGTGCCGGAAGTGCTGGCGCTGGCGCTGCCGGCGGATGCGGAAGAGATTCCGGAATTCCTGCGCAACGTGTGGGCGTTCGACCGCGCACGCGTTACCGAAGAGGACCGGCTGCGGCCGGAGCGCTACGCGCAGCGGGCGGAGCGGGCGCGCGCCGAACGCGCAGCGGGGGGCTTGGAAGAATTTCTGGCGTCGCTCAATCTGGAGATCGCAATCGCACCGGTGCGCCCGGAGCAGAACGCGCGCGTGGCGCAGCTCACGCAGCGCACCAACCAGATGAACACTACGTGCGTGCGGCGGAGCGAGGCGGAAATTCAGGCTCTGGCCGGCGAGTGCCTGGCGGTTGAGGTGAAGGATCGCTTCGGCGCGTACGGTCTCACCGGCGTGATGATCTGCCGCGCGGAGGCGGGTGCGCTGGTGGTGGATACGTTTCTGCTGAGCTGCCGCGCGCTGGGGCGGGGCGTGGAGCATCGCATGGCGGCACGGCTGGGCGAGATTGCGCTGGAGCGCGGTCTGGCGGAAGTGAAACTGCCGTTTGTGGCGAGCCAGCGGAACCGTCCGGCGGCGCTGTTTCTGGAATCGATCGGGACGCGCGGGGCGGATGGGGCGTTCCACGTTGCGGCGGAGAAGGCGGCGGCGATCAAATATGTGCCGAACGGGCACGGGCAATTGGGGGACAGGCAACGAAATCCCCAAACTGCGGGGATTTCGTTGCCTGTCCCCGAATTGCGGCGCAAGCGCCCGGATTATGTGAAGATCGCGACCGAATTGCGCGATCCAGGTGCGGTGTTGGAGCGCATTCGCGCCGCGTCGGCAAGGCCGGCGCCACACCGCGCCGTCGAGGCGGGCCGCACGCCGCTGGAGCGCGACCTGGCGGAACTGTGGGCTGCGCTGCTGAACGTGCCGGCGGTGGGGATCCACGACAATTTCTTCGACCTGGGCGGCCATTCGCTGTTGGCCGTGCAGTTGCTGTCGCGCGTGCGGCAGGCCTATGGCGTGGACCTTTCACTGGAAGTGGTCTACAGCGGCGACTTCACGGTGGCGGAGCTGGCCAAAGCCGTGGAGCTGAAAGAAATCGAGCAGTCCGCGGGCGATTACCAGGACTTGGTGGCGGAGTTGGAGGCCCTCTCGGACGAGGAAGCGCGCGCCCTGCTCGCGAAAGAGCAGGATGCCAGTTAGCCCAGCATGCGTATCCTGCTAACGGCAAATGCTTCATACGTGCCGCCGCGGGGCGGCGCGACCCGCAGCAACCTGGTGTGGCTCGACCGGCTGGCGCAATGCGGTGATGCGTGCCGCGTGATCTGCGGGGGCGAGGATGGCGGGGGCGCCCTCCGGGCGGGCCCAGAGGGGACCGCCGGATCGATCGACGTGCTGGCGTGTGCCGATCCGGGGCGGCGGCTTCAGGTGCTGCGGCGCGAGATTCGCGAATTCCATCCGGATTGGGTGCTGGTTTCGTCGGAAGACGTGGGGCACGCGCTGCTGCGGGAGGCGCACCACGGCGCGCCGGGGCGCGTGGTGTATCTGGCGCACACGCCGCAGTTTTATCCGTTCGGTCCGGCGAGCTGGAATCCGGATCGCCACGCGGCGGACTTGGTGACGCAATCGGCGGGTATCGTGGCCATCGGGCGCCACATGGCGGAGTACATCGAGCGCGCGTTGGGGCGGGGGGCGGCGGTGATTCATCCGCCAATTTACGGCGTGGGACCGTTCGCGAATTACGGCAGCCAGACGAGCGGCTTCATCACCATGATCAATCCATGCGCGGTGAAGGGCATCGACATTTTTCTCAAGGTGGCGGACCGGCTGCCGGCGCACGAGTTCGCGGTCATCCCCGGGTGGGGCACGACTACCGACGATCGCCGCGCGCTGGCGCGGCGCGCGAACATCCGGGTGCTGCCCAATCCGCGGGACATCGACGAAACGCTGCGGCAGACGCGCGTGCTGCTGATGCCGTCGCTGTGGTACGAAGGCTTCGGGCTGATCGTGATGGAGGCCATGCTGCGCGGGCTTCCGGTGGTGGCAAGCGATTCGGGCGGGCTGAAGGAAGCCAAGCGCGGTACAAATTACGTGATCCCGGTGCACGCGATCGAGCGCTACCAGCCGGTATTCGACGAGCACGCGATGCCCAAGCCGGTGGTGCCGGAAAACGACGCCGCGCCCTGGGTGGCGGCGTTGAGGGAACTGCTCGAAGACCGGGCGGCGTACGAGCGCGAGTCGGCGGCATCGCGCCGCGCGGCGGAGGAATTCATTGCGGGGCTGGATGCGGGCGAAATAGAGCGCTATCTCTCCGGGCTGCATCCTTCGGCGGCGGCGCGGCGCGAACCGGCCAGCATCGAATCGCTTTCGCCCGAAAAACGCGCGCTGCTCTTGCAGCGGCTGCACAGGCGGAAAATAGCTCATTGATGCGCATTCTGCTCGGCCAGAACTCGCAATACTACCCGGCGCACGGCGGCGGCGATAAATCCAACCGGCTGCTGATCGAAGCGCTGGCGGCGCGGGGGCACGCCTGCCGCGTGGTGGCGCGCATCAGCGTGTTCGGCGCGCGCGAGCAGGAGCGCTACATTGCCGACCTCGCGGCGCGCGGGGTGGCGCCGGCGGACTGCTCCGGCGGCGCGGTGCGGTTCACGCGCGCGGGGGTGGACGTTCACGTGGTCACGGTGGGCAGCCTGGGGGCTTATTTCGCGGCGCAGATCGGGGATTTTCGGCCGGACGCGATCCTCACTTCGACCGACGATCCCGCGCAGGTGCTGCTGGTGGCCGCGCTGCGCGGCGGATCGGCGCGCGTGATCTACCTGGCACGCGCCACGCTGGCTCTTCCGTTCGGCCCGGATTGCGCGTTTCCGAGCGATGCCCACACGGAGCGCATCCGCGCCGCGGACCGTGCGGTGGGGGTGAGCCAGTATGTGGCCGACTACATGTGCCGCTACGGCGGCGTGGTCGAGGCCGTGCACGTTCCCATTTCGCTGATGGACCCCGGACCGTGGCGGGTGCTGGGGCGCTTTGAAAACGAATTCGTGACGCTGGTGAATCCGTGCGCGGTGAAAGGCATCTCGATTTTCCTGGCGCTGGCGGACGCGTTTCCGGAGACGCTCTTCGCCGCGGTTCCGACGTGGGGGACGAACGAGCAGGACCGCGCCGCGCTGGAAGCGCGCGCGAATGTGCGGGTGCTCGATCCGGTGGACGATATCGACGTGCTGCTGGGGCGCACACGGGTGCTGCTGGTGCCGTCGCTGTGGGCGGAGGCGCGCTCGCGCATCGTGCTGGAGGCCATGCTGCGCGGGGTTCCGGTGATGGCCAGCAACACAGGCGGCATTCCCGAAGCCAAGATGGGGGTGCCGTACCTGCTGCCGGTGAACCCGATTGCGAAATACCAGCCGCGGCTGGACGAGCAGATGGTGCCGGTGGCGGAAGTCCCTCAGCAGGACCTTGCGCCGTGGCGCGAGGCGCTGGGGCGGCTGCTGAGCGACCGCGCGCATTACGAGGAAATTGCGCAGGCCTCGCGGAAGGCGGCGCTGGGTTATGCGGAGAATCTGAGCGCGGGGCCGTTCGAGCGCTTGCTGGTGTCTACCACCGCTCCCTCACGGTCGCGGCTCCGAACGGAACCGCGAGCGTTAGCGAGCGGTGTTGAGGCCCTCTCAGCCGAGAAGCGCCGCCTGCTGGCCTTGCGGCTGCGCAAGCGCGCGCCGGCCGCGGCATGGTTTCCGAACATCGACGCGGTGCCTGCGCTGGAGGGTGCGCCCCGGCTGTTCTGGTTCCCGCACGCCGGCGCTGGAACGGGGCAAAGCGCGGGCGTGCGGTGCGTTTTTGTGCGGCTGCCTGGGCGCGAATCGCGCATCGCGGAAGCGCCCTTCGAGCGCATGGGGCCGCTGGTGGAGGCACTGGCCAACGTCATCGAGCCTTATACGGAGCAGCCTTTCGCGTTTTTCGGACACAGCATGGGAGCGGTGGTGGCGTTCGAGTTGGCGCGGACGCTGCGCCGGCGCGGCCTGCCGCTGCCGAAGGTGCTGATCGCCTCTGCCGCGCGCGCGCCGCAATACCGGCGCAACCACGTGCCTCCGCCGGCGCCCACGAGCGAGGAGTTGCTGGCGCAGGTAGATCTACCGCCGGAATTCCGCGACGACCCCGCGGCGCTCCGCGCCATTCTGCCGGCGCTCGAGGCCGACACTACGCTCTACCGGCATTACGTCTATTCCGAAGAGCCGCCGCTCGATTTTCCGATCCGGGCATATGGCGGGACAAAGGATCCGCATATTCGGCGCGAGCACCTGGATGGGTGGGCCGAACAGACAACGGCGTCGTTTGCCGTGCGTTTATTTCCCGGTGGGCATCTTTATTTGCGGACGGCGGAGGAGTTTCGGGCAGCACTGGAAAGCGATCTGCGGGTCCGGCGGCTGGAACAGGGAGTGCACTATCGAAAGCTGGAGAGCGAGCTTTCGGAGGAGAAGACGGCGGAGATCTTAGCTGTCCTGGAGCAGCCGGAGATCTTGGACGCGCTGGAGCGGGCGCCAATCGGCACGATCCTGATTGCGCGGCTCGGGGATAAGTTCCACCCGGCGCGCTACGACGGAGATATCCAGCGCGTTGCGATCAATTCGGCGCGCAAGAGGGGTGTGCACTATGGCGAGCAATTCCGGCCCGGCCTCACGTGGAGCATGTCCGGAGCCACGTGGAACAAAGCCGAAAGCATGCGGCGCTCGCTGTTGCAAGAGGTAACGCATCACATTGAAGCATCTCTACCGGGCATCGAACGGTTGGTTTCAAATGCCTGGGCCAACCCGGCGAAGCGGCCCATTACGCGCTACGCGGCGGATAACAGGCACGAATACTTTGCTGAATCGTTGCTGGCATACCTGCTCGAACGCAACGCCCTTGCCATGCACGATCCCACCGGGACTAAAATGATAAAGCAGGCTATCGCCGCGATGGGGAGATAGATATGGAACTACCGGAAATCGATGGAGAGCGGCTCCACGCCATACTGGAACGCGCGGAATACCTGCACGAACATGGTCTGATGGATCGAGACACCTGGGTGCAACTCAACAGGGATTTTGCAGAAGCATGCCACCACCGCCTGGAACAACCTCATATTCTGAGTATTTCGGGCAAACACGAATGGCTTGAAGCCCTGGAATCCGGCGCTTCCGAGCGAGTGGCGTAGAGTTCTGTTCCCCGGCGAGATCCATATCTGGCGCGTTCCGGCCGTGAGGCTTCACGGCACCCTGGATCAAATCCTGCGTCAGCTAACCGGTGCCGATCCCGAAATCGCCCGCGCGGCAAACGGCAAGCCATTCCTCGCCTCCGCGCCGCACGTCAAATTCAATCTCTCGCATTCCCATGAGATGGGGCTGCTCGTGGTGGCGCTGGACGTGGAAGTAGGAGCCGACGTGGAGCGCATCCGGCCGCTATCGGACTACCGCGCGATTGCGGCGCGCTTTTTTCCGCCGAGCGAAGCCGCCGCACTCGGCGATGAACGCGATTTCTTTCGCCGGTGGACGCGGATCGAAGCTATCCTGAAAGCTCAAGGCGTGGGTCTCTACGGCGCGGGCATGGAGCTCGAGCCCGGCTGGGATACCGTGGAGATCGATGCGGGCGGCGATTATGCCGCGGCCGCCGCCTGGAAACGCGAGGGGCTATTCCAGATCGTTTATGAAGATTACCGTGCTTGATGGTTACTGCCTGAATCCGGGCGATCTCTCGTGGGACGGCTTGCGCCGTTTGGGCGAGGTGGAGGTTTTCGAGCGCACGGCGCCGGGCGAAGTGGCCGCGCGCGCCGCGGGCGCAACCGCGGCGCTGGTCAACAAGACCTGTCTGCCCGGCTCCGTGATCGAACAGCTTCCCGATCTGCGCTACATCGGCGTGGTCGCGACGGGGTACGACGTGGTGGACCTCGCGGCGGCCAAGGAGCGCGGGATCGTGGTCACCAACGTGCCCACTTACGCGACCGAGTCGGTGGCGCAATACGTATTCGCGCTGCTGCTGGAGTTGTGCCACAACGTGACGCTGCACGCGCAGGCAACCCGGGCGGGGGAATGGACACGCCATCCCGACTGGAGCTTTTGGAAGACACCGCTCATCGAACTGGCCGGCAAAACCATGGGGATCGTGGGGTTCGGCCGCATCGGGCAGCAGACCGCGCGCATCGCGGACGCCATGGGGATGCGGGTGATCGCGCACGATACTTACCATGGAAATCCGCCCGATTATCCCGGGTTCCGCTGGGCCGCGCTCGATGAGTTGCTGAGCGAATCCGACGTCGTCAGCTTGCATTCGCCGCTGTTTCCCGAAACCCGCGCCATGATCAACCGGCGCACGCTGGCGCTGATGAAACCGAGCGCGTTTCTGATCAACACCTCGCGAGGGCCGCTGGTGGTGGATCAGGATCTGGCGGATGCACTCAATGCCGGACGCCTCGCGGGCGCAGCGCTCGATGTGCTCTCGATCGAGCCTCCGCCCGAAGATAGTCCACTGCTTTCCGCGCGGAATTGCCTGGTGACGCCGCACATGGCTTGGGCCACCAGGGAAGCGCGCTCGCGGCTGATGGATGCGGTGGTGGAGAACCTGGCGGCGTGGGCGGCGGGCAAGCCGCGCAACGTGGTAAGTTGAGGCACAGGCATTCTTATGGATCGACGAAATTTCCTGGTAACTTCCGCTGCGGCGCTGGGCGCCGCTTCGAGCGTATTCGGCGCGGCCAGCGACAAGGTGCGCGTGGCCATCGTGGGCATCGGCGGGCGTGGGAAAGATCACATCCGCGGGTACAGCAAATTGCAGAACGTCGAGATCGTGGCGGTTTGCGACGTGGACGAGAGCCATCGCGGCAAAGCTGCCGCGCTGGTGCAGGAGGCTACCGGCAAGAAGCCGCAGGCTTACACGGACGTAAGAAAACTGCTCGAGGACAAATCGATCGACGCGATTTCCATCGCCACGCCGAACCACTGGCACACGCTCATTGCCATCTGGGGGTGCCAGGCGGGGAAGGATGTGTACGTCGAGAAGCCGTGCTCGTACAACATGTTCGAGGCGAAGCAAATCGTGGCCGCGGCGCGCAAATATAACCGCATGGTGCAGCAGGGCAGCCAGATCCGCTCGTCGGTAGCGGTGCAGGAAGCGGTCCAGAAAATGCGCGACGGCCTCATCGGCGATCTCTATCTCGCTCGTGGGTTGTGCTTCAAATGGCGCGACACCATCGGCCGCGCGCCGGTCTCGCCGGTTCCGCCGGGTGTGGATTACGATCTGTGGACCGGGCCGGCGCCCAAGCACGCCTTCACCAAGAACCGCTTCCACTACAACTGGCACTGGTTCTGGGATTACGGCAACGGCGACCTCGGGAACCAGGGCATTCACCAGGTGGACATCGCGCGCTGGGGCCTGGGCGTGCGATATCCGGTGAAGGTGAGCGCCATCGGCGGGCACTTCATGTTCGACGACGATCAGGAGACGCCCAACACGCTGAACTGCGCGTTCGAATTCGATGGCGGAGGCAATCGGAAGATGATGGAGTTCGAGGTGCGCCACTGGATGACCAACGGCGAATCCAGTATCGTGGAGCAGGGGAAGAACGGCAAGCCCGGCAACGCGATCGGCGACCTGTTTTACGGGTCCAAAGGCTACCTGGCGGTGGACAGCTACAACTCATATAAGACGTGGCTCGGGCGCGAGCAGCAGCCGGGACCGTCGAACAAAGGAGGCGGCGACCACTACCAGAACTTCATCGACGCCGTGCGCAGCCGGAATCGCGAGATCCTGCACGCGGAAATCGAGGAAGGCGCGGCTTCGACCGTCCTGGTGCACCTGGCGAACATCTCTTACCGCCTGGGCCGCACGCTGCACTTCGACGCCGCGAGCTATTCGGTGACGGGTGACCCCGAAGCCAACCGGATGTTCACGCGCAATTACCGCGCGCCGTTCGTGGTGCCGGAAAAGGTGTAAGTGCGCACGGGTTTCGGGCCGGCCCGGGTGCTATCCTGAAACAAATATGGGTGCTCGCTGGGTCGCTGTCCTGACGTTCGCGACCGCTCTGTACGGTTCCGCTCCTTCCGCCTGGGTTCCGGCGCGCTGGCCGTGGGCCGACGCGCAATCCCTCGATCTGCTGTCAGGCACGCCGGTTAACTGCCTGCTGGTAAAGACTTACTCGCCGCGGTTCATCGAGGCGGCGGAGGCGCGCGGCGTGGCCACGCTGGCCGTGCTCACGCCCGGCGGCGACGTGGCGGCAGAGGCGCGGAGGGCGCTGGCGGCGAAGGTCACCGGCCTGGTGCTCGAAGGCGATTTTGCAGAGGGCACCGCGGCAGCGGTGCGGGAGGCGGCCGGCGCCGCACCGGTCGTCGAACTCACCGCGCGCAACCGCATGCCGCTGAAATCCGGGGCGCCGGTCATCGGCACTTACCAGGGAGTGTGGCCGGGAATTTCCCCGCTGGACGACGGCCACAGCAAGGCCGGTCCGACGGGTTCCACGTGGATCGATACCAATACGGGATTCATTCGCGCGGCGCGCGCGTGGGGCGGCGGGGAATTGTGGATCGCCAACCAGCCGCCGCCCCGGACGGCGGTCACCGGCGCGCGCTATTTGCAGGTAATTGCGGATGCCGCCATGTCCGGCGCGCACTGGGTGGTGGCGCTCGATCCCGATTTCGCCGCGCGGCTGCGCAAAGGCGAGGCGGCGGCTCTCGGAGACTGGCGGCGCATGGGCGATCTGCTGCGCTATTTCGAACAGCATCGCGAGTGGTGGCGCATGCGCGAAGCGGGCGGGCTGGCGCTGGTGCAGGACCCCGACAAGGGCGGCCTGGTTTCCGGCGGCATCCTGGACATGATCGCGGTGAAGCATACGCCGGTGCGGCCGGTCCCGCGCCAGCTTCTCACGGCCGATGCCCTGGCGGGCGCCAGCATGGCGGTGAACGTGGATGGCAATGCGCTCACCGCACAGCAGAAGGAAGTCCTGCGGAATTTCACACGCACCGGCGGCACGCTCCTGACCGGGCCGCCGGGCTGGCACGACCAGAGCCCCACGGGCGAGGGCATCACGCTGGACAAGGCGCAGGTGGATCAACTCAACGATATCTGGAGTGAAATGAACGCCACGATTGGCCGCCGCAATCTGGGGGTGCGGCTGTTCAACGCGGCGTCCATGCTCTCGAACATGCTGGTATCCGCGGATGGCAAAACCGCGGTGGTGCAGCTTGTGAATTACTCGGATTACCCGGTGGAGAGCGTCGCGGTGCATTTTCTGGGTGGATACAAAAAGGCCACGCTGCTCACGCCGGAAGGAGTCAACCGGCCGCTCGAAGTCTACCAGACGGAAGACGATGGCGGCGGCGTGGACGTGGACAAGGTTTCGGTCTGCGCTACGATCGTGCTGGAGAAATGAGATGACACGAAGAGAGTGGATGGCGATGATATCGGCGGCCCCGCTGCTCAAGGCCGCCGGGGAGGGCAGCGCGCCGGCAGCGCCGGTTTCGCTAGTGAAGTGCGCTTCCTACGATGAGGACATCACGGCGAAAATGGCGGGCATGTTCGACCAGTTGGGGGGAATCGAAAAACTGGTGCGGAACAAGACCGTGACGCTGAAGGTGAATATGACCGGGCCTCCGGCCAGCCGCATCCAGGGGCGCGCGCCGGCGCTGACGCACTACACGCATCCGAAGGTGCTCGGCGCGGCGGCGTACCTGATGTCGCGCGCGGGCGCGAAGCGCATCCGGTTCGTTGAAAGCGCGTGGGCCACGGCCGGACCGCTGGAAGAGGTGATGCTCGATTCGGGGTGGAACGTGCGCGCGCTTCAGGCGGCGGCGCCCGGCATCGAATTCGAAAACACCAACGCGCTCGGCAAGGGCAAGCGCTACGCGCGGTTCCAGGTGCCGGGGCAGGCATACATGTATCCGGGGTACGACCTGAACCATGCTTACGAAGATACCGACGTGTACGTCAGCATGGCGAAGCTGAAGGACCACGCGACCTGCGGCGTGACGCTTTCCCTGAAGAACATCTTCGGCGCGCTGCCGGCCTCGATTTACGGAGATGACGCCGGCGTGGACGAGCCTAACGAAAAGCCGCGCACCGGTCGCGGCAAAGTGGGGCATGACGGAGTGCGCCAGCCTTCCAAATCGGCGCCGCAGGAATTGCATTTCGGAGCGAACCACGACCCCGGCTACCGGGTGGCGCGCATTGTGGCGGATCTTGCGGCGGCGCGGCCGATCCATTTGCAGATCATCGACGGCGTGGAGACCATCGCGGGTGGAGAAGGGCCGTGGATCCGCCGCGTGCGCCTGGTCAAACCGGGCTTGCTCGTCGCCGGTTTGAACCCGGTCTGCACGGATGCCGTGGCCATGGCGGCGATGGGGTACAATCCGCGCGCGACGCGCAGCGCGGCTCCCTTCGAGCGTTGCGACAACACCCTGGTGCTGGCGGAAGCGCACGGGGTGGGCACGACGGACCTGAAGCGCATCGACGTGCGCGGCGCCCGGATAGAAGACGTGACCTACAAGTTCAGGGCGTAGGGCTGTTCCCGCTGTTCCGTGGGCTTGCAGCCGGCGCGTACCACGTTACCATAGCGGTTGCATGACAAAAGGCAGAAAGGCGCGGCGCAGCTACCGCGTGTTCCGAATGGAAACCTGGGCGGACTTTCTGGGCATCATCACGCAGGCGCCGTATTCCAATTGGGCGTTTCGCGGGGAGCGCGACGAGCGCTGGCCGCTGCAAAGTTCGCTTTCCCGGTATCTGAAGAATTTCGCGGTGGCGCGCGAGGCATGGCCCGAGCAGGAAGACCGGATCCTGCGCATCTTCAAGCGTAAAGCCCACCAGTTCCTGGACAAGCCGCCGGATTCCGAAGACGATTTTCAGTGGCTCGCGCTGATGCAGCACCACGGCGCGCCCACCCGGTTGATCGATTTCACCTGGTCGCCGTACGTGGCGGCGTTCTTCGCCCTGGAGCGCACGCTGGCGGACGGCGTGGTGTGGGCCATGAATCCGGCGCGCATCGAGAGCGGCCGCGCGCCCGCGCCCACCCACATGGATCCACGCATGAAAGGGAATTTTCGCCGCTATTTCCTGAAAGGCAATCGCCGCTTCATCTGGATGGGCGAGCCGCAGACCATGAACCGGCGGCTCATCGCGCAGTCCGGCACTTTCGCGGTTCCAGGCGTGCTGGACGTGCCCATCGAGGAGATCCTGAGCCACGTGGACCAGCAGAACATTCTCACCAAGTTCGTCCTGGCGAACGCTGTGCGCGAGGTGGGTATGCGCGAGTTGTACCGCATGAACATCACCTACGCCACGCTGTTTCCGGATCTGGACGGGCTGGCGCGATCCATGCGCTATGAACTGGAGTTCCACTGGGCGTACAATCCGCGGACCATGGAAAGGTACCATACCTGACAAGCCGGCCGTAAAGTCTGCCGGCCGCGCAGCCGATATGATGAGTATGCAAGAACGCCGATCCGAGGTTCGGATGTTGTGTGCGGATATGGTGGAGGTCTCCTGGACCGACCACGCGGGAAGGTCGCACAGCGCCGTCGCTTTGCTGGAGGACATTTCTCCATCGGGCGCCTGTCTGCAACTCGATATACGTATTCCGCTCGGTGCGGCCATTCGCTGGGAATCTCCGAAGCGGAAATTCTCAGGAGCGGTGCGGTATTGCGTTTATCGCGAGATCGGTTTTTTTGTGGGAGTCGAATTCCAACCTGCGTGCAAGTGGTCGCGGAAAAGCTATCGGCCGCAGCACCTGCTGGATTTGCGGCGGCTGGCGGCGCACGGGAAACCGCGGTAGTCTCTCAGCCCACGCTGGTGGATGCCGGCCGAAAGCCGCCGAATAGTCCCTTGCCGTTGGGCCGCAGACGCGCCGCGTCATTTTCCGTGCCGGCTATCTCGCGGTGGTAATAAGCCAGAAGGGCCGCTTCGTCGTAATCGATGGCGCGCGCGTATTGCCGGATGTAACTCGTGTTGTAAATCCCGCCGGGAAGCTTGCGGAATTCCCCTCGTTCGATCGCATCCAGCGATCGGATACTTATCTTTGTGGATTCGGCAATCTGTTCCAGAGAGATGCCGCGGTTACGGCGAATGGTGGCTAACCCCAGGACGCTTCTTTCATCTTTCATCGTCTGCCCTTCCATCTCAAGACCGTGTGGGGGGAGGTACTACTTTCAAGCTTCTCGAACACCGTATTAAAACAAACACTATATCATTACTCATCGTCTCTGATAAACTCTTTTTTTGTGAGGATTTGCCGTCGCGAATTGGGCGTCTGGGTGCTCGCCGGGTTAGCCGGTCGGGCATTCTCTCTAAGCAATCGCCCGAAGTTATTGGTACTAGTAGTTTTAGAACAATTCCCCCCGAATTTTCTCGATTCCGCCGATACGCAACTGGCTCCGGGAGGCTTCCGCCGACTTCTGGAGAAAGGTACGGTCTATCACGATTGCCGGCATTCGGCGAGCACTTTCACCTGTTCTTCGCTGGCAACTTTGGCCACCGGGGCGTGGCCGGCGGAGCACGGGATCGTGGCCGACCGCTGGTACGACCGATCTACTCGGGCTCCGGCCGCTGCCTCCGAGGAGGGCCTGCTGGCCACCACGCTGGCGGCTCAGGTGGCGGCGGAACCGGGCACTCGCGTTACGGTGATCGGGCTGAATCCGGCCCACGCCCGAATCTTCGCGGGAACGCACGACGCGCGCCTGTTCTGGATGGACCGGGGCGGCCAGTTTGCCGCCAATGAGCCGCCGGATTGGCTGCCGGCATTCAATGCCGCGAACTCTCCCGACAATGCGCACAACGCCAAGTGGATGGTGTTGAATGCCGCGGCCGGCGCTCCGCCGCTGCGTGTGCTGACGTATTCCCCCGATCATCCTGCGGAATTTCTCGCGCTCTACCAAGCCTCACCCTTCGGCCAGGCAGCGCAGTTCGACCTTGCCTCTGAAATCATCGTACGCGAGCACCTGGGCCAGGGCGATACGCTCGATTTTCTATGCATTCTCTCCGGGGCGACGGCGCTTCTCGGCTACGAAACCGGCGCGCGCTCGCCGCTGATGCGGCAGTTGATGCTGCGCCTGGACCTGCGGCTGGAGGCTTTCTTGAATCAGCTCTCAGAGACGCCGGGCGAAAGTGCATTCGCGTTTGTGCTGGCCGGCGGTCACGGCGCGCCACCCGTGCCGGATCCCGATATGCGTGCCCTGATGGCCGTCAACGGCACGGCCGTCGCGCAAGCGGCCGAAAGCGGCCTCGCCGGATTTTCCGGCGTGCGGATCGAAAAATATATCTATCCCTTCCTCTACCTCAATACCGGCAGCCTGCGCGATCCGGAGCCGGCCCGCCTGGCGGCAGCCCGCGGGGCACTCAGCCATCCCGCGGTGGCGGGCTATTACACCGCCGGCGACGCGTGCTCGACTTACGACGCCTGGGAGCGCCGGTTCCGCAACAGCTTCCATCCGCGGCGCTCGGGGAGCGTGATGCTCGCATACCGGCCCGAATTCGTCGAGGCTTATGGCGCGGACCGCGGCATCTCTTACGGTTCGCTCTACAACTACGACGCCCGCGTACCGCTGATGTTCTACGGCCCGCAGTTCCGCGCCGCCCGCTTCGAATCGCCTGTGGAATCGGTTGACCTGGCACCCACACTGGCCTCCGTCATGGGGGTTCCACCGCCGTCGTCCTCCACAGGGCGCGTGCTGTCCGAGGCGCTACAACTGTGACCATGCCCGTGCGGCTCGCCACCACGCTTTGCGGCATCCCGCTGCGCAATCCCGTGCTGGCGGCCTCCGGGACCTTCGCCTACGGCCTGGAATTCGAGAAACTGGTGGACCTCAACGCGCTGGGCGGGTTTGTGGTGAAGGGCCTTTCGCGCGAGCCCATCGAGGGCAATCCCGCGCCGCGGCTCTACGAAGCGCAGGCCGGCATGATCAACTCGGTGGGCCTGCAAAACATCGGTGTACGCGCGTTCGTCCGGGACAAGCTGCCTGCGCTGGCGAAGCTCGAAACCGCGATTTTCGCCAACATTTTCGGCCACGAAGCGGAAGATTACGTGGAAGTGGTGCGCGTGCTGGAGGACCATGCCGGGCTCGCCGGCTACGAACTGAACGTTTCCTGCCCGAATACCAGCCGCGGCGGCATTTATTTCTCGAGCGACCCGGCGCTGCTGGGCGCGGTGGTGGCGGCGGTAAAGCGGGTGGCGCGCAGGCCGGTGATGGTGAAGCTTTCACCGAACGTGAGCGCCATCGAGCCGCTGGCGCGCGCGGCGGAAGCGAGCGGCGCCGACGCGCTCTCGCTGGTGAACACGTTCCTGGCCCTGGCCATCGATGCGACAACGCGCAAGCCGCGCATCGGCGCCGGATTCGGCGGGCTATCCGGCCCGGCGATCAAGCCGATCGCCCTGCGGCTGGTATATCAGGCGGCGCGCGCCGTCAAGATTCCGGTGGTCGGGCTGGGCGGCATCGCGAGCGGCGAAGATGCGGCGGAATTTCTGATCGCCGGCGCGACGGCCGTTCAGGTCGGCACCGCCACGTTCTGGGATCCGCGCGCGCCGCTGCGCATCGCCGAAGAGCTCGACGCTTTCCTGAAGCGCGAAGGTATCGGCCAGGTCTCGGAGTTGGTGGGGACGCTCAAGCTGTAGTCCGCCAATACACCGCGTAGCGCTTGCCGAAGATGCGGTTGAGCGGCACGAGCGTGACGCCGTTCGGCTGACCGGCCGCGCGGAAGGTGAGCGGCCGATCGGCGGATTCGATCGATGCGCTCCGCAGCCTGGGAACGTCTATCGGCGCTCGCTCGACCGCCGGCCCCATGGGTCCGGTGATCAGCGCGTCCGGCAGGCCCTCGGTTCCCAGATCGCCCGCCAGCACCAGCGGACCGTAGAGGATCGCCTGAATCGTCGGGTCGTCCGGCAGGGCTTCCACGGTGAGGTGCATGGGCAATTCCATTTCGAGCCGGTCGCCGTTATGCCAGGTGCGGGAAATGTTCAGGTAACCGCCCGGCGCGGCGGAAGCATCGAGCGCTTTGCCGTTCAGCTTGAGCGCCGGCGCCGTTTTCAGCCATGCCGGAACGCGCACGCGCAGCGCCAGCCGGATCGGCTTCGTTGCGGTGACGTGCAGGGCGGTGGATTGTTCGTCGGGGAACCTGGTCTGCTGCCGGAGCCGGAAGCCCCTTTCCGGCCAGTCGAGTTCCGAGGCGATGAACAGGTTCACGAGCAGGCCGTCATCGTCGCGCCAGTAGATGCTGTCGTTGAGCTTGGAAAACTCTTCCACGCCCGTGCCTGTGCAGCACCAGAACGAATTGTCTTCGGTGCAAAATGTCTTCCATGCGCCGGGCACCAGCGAAAGATAATACTGCGTGTGGCCTTGCTCCGGCAAAATCGCGCCGAGCCGGTGATTCAGCAGCGACCGCTCGTAGTAATCGAAGTAGCGCGGCTCGCCGGTCCAGCCGTAAAGGTGCCGCGTGAGCTTCAGCATGTTATACGCGCAGCAGCACTCGGCCGTGTTGCTGGTGCGGTGGCCGAACAGTTCCGCCGCAAGCTGCCGGGGCGGCTCGATCCAGTGCTCGGCGTTGCTGGTGCCTTCGGTGACGTAGCTGCGCGCGCCGGCGACTTCATGCCAGAAATAATCCGCCACGTCGTGGAAGCGGTAATCGCCGGAGATCTCGTAGCGCCGCGCGGCCGCGATGGCCTGCGGGATGTGCGTATTGACGTGCAGGCCGCGGAGTTCGTCGCGGCGCAAGGCCAGCGGGTCGATGAAACGGCGCTTTTGGAAACGGTCCCCGGCCTTGGCCCATCGATCGTTGTTGGTGGCCGCCGCCAGGTTGTACAGCGCCTCCGCCATGCCGCCGAATTCGATTTCGAGGATCTGCTGCATGTGCTCGGGGCTTTTCGAGGCGGTCCAGCGATCGGCCCATTCGGCCATGCCTTCGGCCACCGCGAGCGCCTGGCGGTTTCCGGCCAGCCGATGCATGTCGATGAGGCCCGCGAGAATCTTGTGGATGGTGTAGAAGGGCGCCCAGGGGAGCGGCGGGCGGCCGGCATCAAGGCGGTCGAAGAGCGCGGTGGGGAAGGCACTCAAATATCCGCCGCCGAGCTTCGCCTGGCACTTTGCGAGGCCATCGACGATCTCATCGGCTTTAGCCTTGGCTCGCGAATCGCCGATGGCCGCCAACTGCGCGCTCGCGGACAGGAAATGGCCGGTGAAATGGCCGCGCAATTCGGTACGCCGCTTGCCGTTCGCGGGCGATTCCCATCCACCGAACGGCTTCGCCACGTTCGAAGGCAGACCCGCGTTTACCCGGAAGTTGTGCAGCTGGCGGGCGGCATCCAGCCGTGCCATGTAGGACTGGTTCCATTGCTGCGCTTCGAGAAAAGGCCCGGCGAGCAGGCGGACCTGCGCCATCGGGAACGGCTGGATTTTCGCGGGCACATCGCGGCGGGTAAATTCGAGGGTCTCGCCGAACGGGGGCTCGTCGGCCGCGAGCGCTGCGGCACCGGCCGCCAGCAGCGCGCCGAAAGCGCGGCGGGTCAGGCGTGTATCGACTGCATGCACGGTCCTTCGATTTTAGCGCGGTATGCCGGCAAAATGCGGCGGAGGCGGGTTACACCCACCACGCGGCCGCGGGCTGCTGGCGCATCACGATGCCGTTGAGGAAAGATGCCGCCTTCGTGAGGCCCTCTTCGGGCGAAAGGAGGCTGTCCTCGTGCTCGATCGAGAGCACGTAATCGTACCCGAACATGCGCAGCGTGGAGGCGAACTCCTTCCACCACTCCTCGCCGTGTCCGTATCCGCACGTGCGGAAGATCCACGCGCGGTTGCGCTCGTCGGTGTAGTTTTTCGTATCGAGCACGCCGGTGATCGGCAGGTTGCGGTTGTAGATCTGCGTGTCCTTGGCGTGCACGTGGAAAATGGAGTCGCCCAGCACGCGGATGGCGGCAATCGGATCGATGCCCTGCCAGAACATGTGGCTGGGATCGTAGTTGCAGCCGATCGCCGGTCCCGCGATGGAGCGCAGCTTGAGCAGCGTCTCCGGGCTGTAGCACACGAACCCGGGGTGCATCTCGATAGCAACCTTGACGCCGTGATCCGCAGCGAATTTCGCGTGCTTTATCCAGTACGGGGCCACCACCTCGTCCCATTGCCATTTGAGGATTTCCAGGTAATCCGGCGGCCACGGGCAGGTCACCCAGTTCGGCCACTTTGAGCTGGGGCAATCGCCGGGGCAGCCGCTGAAATCCACCACCACCGGCACGCCCAACTTCTCCGCCAGCAGGATGGTTTTGCGGCTGACTTCCTGATCGTGTTTCGCGCGCGCCTGGTCGGGATGCAGCGGGTTGCCATGACTGCTCAGCGCGCTGATGCTGAAGCCATTCGCTTCCAGCTTCTTCTTGAATTCGATCAGCTCGGTGGCGTTGTCCAGCATGGAGAGCTTGCAATGCGGATCGCCGGGATAATTTCCGGTGCCGAGTTCGACCGTGTCGATCTGAATGCTCTTGAGTTTTTTCAGAACGTCGTCCAGGGACAGTTGCGACAGCAGGGGGGTGAAAACTCCGACTCTCACGTTCAATCTCCTTCGTGGCAGTGAATTATGGCCAAAGACAGAATAGCATTATCGGGCTGTCGCGGCGCCGCTCAACGGGCGGCTTTCTCTCCAGCAATCGTCACCACCGCCTGCGCCTCGGCGGAGCGCCCCTCGCCCACGGGCCCGACCTTCTCGGCCGTCTTGAATTTCACCGAGACGCATTCTATCTCGAGCCCCAGCGCCCCCGCCAGCTTGGCGCGAATCGCCTCGCGAAAATCCTTCAGCTTAGGTCGCTCCAGGATTACGGTGGAATCCACGTTCACGATGCGGAAGCCACGCTCTTCGGCCAGCTTCTGAGCGTGCTTCAGGAAAAGCAGGCTGTCGCAGCCTTTCCAGCGCGGATCGGAGTCGGGAAAGTGCATGCCGATGTCGCCCAGCGCCGCCGCTCCCAGGATCGCGTCGGTGATGGCGTGCGCCAGAACGTCGGCGTCGGAGTGGCCTTCGAAGCCGAATTCGCCAGGCACCGTGATGCCGCCGAGAATGAGCGGCCGGCCGGCGGCCAGGCGATGCACGTCCCAGCCGAGCCCCGTCCGGATCTCCGGGAAAGACACCGGGCGCGCGCTCAAGACTGCGCTTCTCCGGCCATCTCTTCGTGCAGGAACAAGTGCGCCAGTTCCATGTCGCCGGGCTTGGTGATTTTGATGTTGCGGTCGCTGCCCATCACCACGCTCACCTCGACGTCCAGGCGCTCCACCAGGCTGGCCTCGTCGGTGCCGAAGAAGCCGTCGCGGCGCGCGGCGTCGAAGGCGCGGATCAGCAGGTCGTAGCGGAACACTTGCGGGGTCTGCGCCAGCACCAGCTTGTCGCGCGGCAAAGTGGCGCGGATGCGCACGTGGCCGGTGGCGCGAGTCACCTGTTTCACGGTGTCCACGGGGACCACGCCGACGATGGCCGCGCCGGTGGCCGCCGCCTCGTCCAGCGCCTTGTGGATGGTTTCCAGGTCGATGAAGGGCCGCACGGCGTCGTGCACCGCCACCAGGTCCGTGGCCGGGTCGAGCGCCGCCAGCGCATTCTCCACCGATTGCTGCCGGCTGTTGCCGCCTTCCACCACGTGGATGCGGCGCCCGGAAGATTCGCGCTCGAGCATGCCGCCGACCCATTCCAGGTCTTCGCCGCGCACCACCACCAGGATTTCCGAGATGCGGTCGGAAGCGGCGAATTTCCGCACCGTGTGGATCAGGATGGGCGAGCCTTCAAGCAGCATGAACTGCTTCCGGCTCGTGCCGGCGAGGGCGGCGGAGCCTTTGCCCATCCGGGTGCCCAGACCGGCGGCAGGTAAAATAGCAGCGACTCTCATTTCGTGAACGGCGCTAGACGCTGGGGTTACTCCCAGCTCCTAACTCCTCAGCTCCTTAACTCCTAGCTCCTTGCTTACGATTCTATCGTGGTTTTCTCGGGACCGGGTCCCGGGGGCACCGCTCCAGCAGCCTGCGCTTCGGCTTTGCGCGGCGGGCGGTCGTGCTTCTCGACTCCGGCGACCGCGTGCATGCGCTCGTCATACTTGCCGAAAATCATCTTGCCCGCAGTGGTCTGAAGCACGCTCGTCACAGAGATGTCGATGGTTTTCGAGATCATCCGCTTGGCGTTGTCCACCACCACCATGGTGCCGTCGTCCAGGTAGGCCACGCCCTGGTTGTACTCCTTGCCTTCCTTCAGGATGAAGACGCGCATGGTTTCGCCCGGCAGCACGATGGGTTTGAGGGAATTGGCCAGCTCGTTGATGTTCAGCACTTCCACTCCGTGGAGCTGCGCCACCTTGTTCAGGTTGAAATCGTTGGTGATGATCTTACAGTCGTAGATTTTGGCCAGCTCGATGAGCTTCATGTCGACTTCACGGACGTGCGGAAAATCGTCTTCGACGATCTGCACGTTCAGGTGGGCCATTTTCTGGATGCGCTGCAGAATATCCAGCCCGCGGCGGCCGCGGTTGCGCTTCATGGAATCCGCCGAATCGGCCACGAGCTGCAATTCCCGCAGGACGAATTGGGGGATCACCAGCACGCCGTCGAGAAAGCCGGTCTCGGCGATATCCACGATGCGGCCGTCGATGATGACGCTGGTGTCCAGGATTTTGAACGCTTTCTTGGAGCCCTTCTCGCCACCGAAGATGCCGCCCAGCGCCGCGAGATTCAACATGTCGCCCTTCTTGGCGCCCACGATGAGGCCGACGTAGGTCATCAGCAGGAGAATCGCAACCTGGATAAACGGTTCATTGCTCGCCTTGGAGAGCACCAGGGACATCAGGAAGGCGCCGAAAATTCCCAACACCGATCCGAAAGCCGCACCGATGAGCCGTTTCAGGCTGACCTGCTCGAGGCGGATCTCAAAGAAGATGATGGCTCCGCCCAGGAGCAACCCGGCCACGGATGCAATCACCGGTAGGACGTTGGGCGGATGCAGAAAATAAGCGGAAATACCAAGGACAAGAACGAAGATGGCGCGGACGATTAGTAGATCGAGCAAGCAAACACCCCCTTAGGGTGAGTACAAGAGCCGGAGATAAGACCCGTACCTGACCCCGCATAGAGAACGAGAACGCTGCGCCAAGAGTATACCATCAATTTAAGAGCGAGTTCCGTGCGCGCGGATTCAAAGGGCGCGGACCCGATTTGCCGGGCTTTACTTCGGTTCCCCCATGTCGGCGGTGCGGTCGATGGCCGCCGCGGAGCCGCCGGGTGCCAGGCTCTCGATCTTCTTCCATTCCTTGCCCGCTCCCATCTCCCGCAGAATGGCCGACTGCCCCATCGCCCAGAGCGAATCGCCGTGGGGAATCAGGCGCGCCAGGAAATACCGGCCTGCAATGGGCACCGCTTTCCAGGTTTCGCCGCCATCCTGGCTCAGCAGCAGGCCGTTCTCGTAAGTGATCCATCCCCGGCCGGCGCTGTCGAAGGCAATCGACGTAAGCCAGGAGTTCACCGGACTTGTCACGGCTTTCCACGTCGCCCCGCCGTCGCGGCTGCGCAGCATCTGGCCTGCAAACCCCACAGCCCAGCCGTTGTTCAGGTCGCGGAAACATACGGACGCCAGGGACCACGATGCCGCCTCAGTCTTGACCTCCTGCCAGTGGTTGCCGCCGTCGAAAGTACGCAGAATGATTCCCGCCCATCCGACCGCCCAGCCATGCTGTGGATCGAGGAAGAACAGGCTCTCGATGGTCTGCGTGGTACCGCTCTTCTGCGGGGCCCAGGTTTTGCCGCCGTCCGCCGAGTGGACGATGACGCCGTTGAATCCCGCAGCCCAGCCGGATTCTCCGATAAATGTAATATCCCGCAGGTGCTCCTTGGTGCCGGAAGTCACGGGCCGCCACGTCTTGCCGCCATCGGTGGTCGCGAGGATGGTGCCTTCGTCGCCTGCCACGAACCCTCGCGCCGAATTCAGAAATGCGACGGCCCGCAGCGCCACCGTGGCGCCGGTCTCGTGTGCCGACCATGTCGCGCCGCCGTCGCTCGTGGACCACAGCAGTCCCTGCTGACACATAGCAAATGCCGTGGTCTTGCCTGGCGCCGCCCCATCCCGCAGCCAGCACGGACGGTCCTTGCTGGTCTGCGCGCACAGCGAAGCCGCTGAAAGTAGAATTACTCCGGCCATGCGGGCCAGAGCCGCCGGATTCATGGGCCCTCCCTTCTGAAAATGTACCATTTCTCACGAGCCCCCTTGACCTCGATGGTGTCTTGAAGTACACTGCTCCTGCCGAGGCGCTTGGGGTGGTTTGCGCTCAGCCGAGGGGTAGAGCGGGTCTCGGTGTAATCCCAAGTTATGGAGGAGTTGATTTCCTGATGACACGCACACTTGCGGTTTCTGCCTGCGCGCTACTTGTCTCCGCGGCGAGCTACGCCGCGTCCATCAGCACGACGTTGACGGTCACGAACGCCACGGGGGCACTGTCCGGCTCGAGCGTGACGGTGACCGGTCCGGCAAGCCTGTCCGGCATTGGCAACGGCACGTTCACGGCATCCATCTCCCTGAATCCGAACGCGGCGGGGAATATGTCGGGCACATTCAAGATCACCTTGTCCGGAAGCGATTCCATCAGCGGCACGTTAACCGTGCCCTCATCGATCCTGACGGGCAGCCCGGCTACCGGTTCGGCGACCGTCACCGGCGGGACGGGTGCTTACGCGGGCGCTACCGGATCGTTCCCTTCGCTCACCGGCAGCGGCTCGATTACGGCCACAGGGTTCAGCGTCAGCCTCAGTGGCGCGGGCACGATTACCACGGGCGGCGGTGGCGGCGGTCCAACCACTCCCACGGTCACCATCACCGATGTGCTGGATGCCGCCAGCTATACCTCCGGCATTGCCCAAGGCAGCATCTTCGTGGTGAAGGGGACCGGGCTGAGCGCGAGCGGCTACACGGCTCTGCAATTCCCTCTGCCGACCACATCGAACGGCGTCAAAATCACCTTCACACCCACGTCCGGCGGCTCCGGCACGGGTGCGTATCTGATCTACCTCTACAATCAAAACGGCGTCAACCAACTCGCGGCCGTCCTGCCATCCACGCTTGCGCCTGGAACCTATAATGTCACGGTGACGAATGGCAGTGCTGTCAGCGCGCCATTCCAGGTGAGTGTGGTGCAGCGCAAGCCCGACCTCATCACCCAGGACAGCACCGGCACGGGGTTGGCTGTGGTGCAGAATTACATCTCCTCATCGCAATTGGACATCGACCGGTTCACCAGCGGCACCGTTTCCGGTGTGGCGATCTCGCCGGCCTCGCCGGGACAGACGTTGATCGCCTGGGGAACGGGGCTCGGCGGTGGGGTTCCCCCCGGCGACAACAACGCGCAGCAGGCCTATGACTTTACGAAGAACGGGGTGAATGTGCAGGTCCTCGTGGGAGGCGTGAGCATCACACCTTTCTACGCGGGCAGCGCGCCCGGGTTGGCCGGCGCGGACCAGATCGATTTCACGCTTCCCGCCAACGTCCCCATCGGCTGCACGGTGCCGTTCCAAATTTCGGTGAATGGCACCTTGAGCAACCAGACGTTCATTGCGATCGCGCCGGACGCGAGTTCGGGAGCGTGCGTCGCCCCCGGCTTCACGACGTCGCAGTTGCAGCAACTCGATAACGGCGGCACGTTTACGGTGGGAGCTTTCTCGCTGGCGCAGATCACGGCGAATATCACCGGCATCGGCACCGCTAAGATCGATTCGGCCGGCGGGTCTTTCACCCGCTTCACCGGTTTCCAACTGGCCGGCGCGCTCCAGGCGGCGGGCGTCTCCACGGGCTCGTGTCAGGTGGTGCATCTCACGCAAGGTGAGAACCCGCTGGGTGTGACCGGCAACGCGACCGGTCTGGACGCGGGCATGGTCGCGCTGAGCGGCCCCGGCGGTTCGGGCCTGACGAACCAGGCGATGAAGGAAGATCCCACGAGCAAGGTCTATTCGCTGACGCTCGGCACGGAGGGCCTCCCGGTTTCCATTCCGGGCGCCCTGAATGTGACGCTGGTGCCGGGGACGTACACGCTCAACGGGGCGGGCGGCGCCGACGTCGGCACGTTCAACGCCTCGGTGACGCTGGGGCCGCCGCTGACCGTCAGCAACTTTCCGTCGACCATCAACCGCAGCGCCGGCCTGACGCTCAACTGGACCGGCGGCAACCCCACGGACACCGTGGAGATCGTCGGTACGGCTGCACCCGGCAACGGCGCGAATCCGAACGGGTCCGCCTTCTTTTGTAGCACCACCGCGGGGACGGGGAGTTTCACCGTGCCGTCTTCCATCCTGATGCAGTTGCCCGCCACGAGCGCGGAAACCGGGTTCCTGGAAGTGATCTCGACGGTGACTCCGACTACCGGCAATGGTCTGTTCACCGCTCCGCTGACTGCCGGGGGGAACATCGACATGGGAGTCTTCAGCGCTCTCAGCGGCACCGGCGGCCAAGCGGCGTACCAGTAGCGCGGGCCGGGGATCGGGGAACGCGACAAGGAGGCGAGCGCGTCCCCGGATCCCGGGCTCCTGTCATTTCGTGTAGATCGTGACCGTGACGTTCGTGCCCGGGCGGAGCACCACGCCAGGCGGCAGCCTGGGGAAGGTGATCTTCACCGGAATGCGCTCCACCACCTTCACGAAATTGCCTGTGGCATTTTCCGGCGGCAGGAGGCTCAGCTTCGCGCCCGTCGCCCCTGCGATGGAATTCACCTGCCCCTCGATGTCTTTGTCATACATGTCCACGTGCACTGTGGCTTTGTCGCCGGGGTGCACGTGGGCAAGCTGCGTCTCTTTGAAATTGGCCGTCACCCAGACGTTGTGCAGGGGAACCACCAGCATGAGTTCCTGCCCGGGCTGCACGATCTCGCCGGGCTGCACGGTCTTCTCCGTCACTTCGCCGCTTACCGGCGCCTTGATGGTGGTGTAACCGAGATCGAGTTCCGCCGCATCGAGATTGGCGCGGGCCTGCTTCACCGCCGCCGCGGCGGATTGTGCCTGCGCCGCGCTGACGTTTACCTGCTGCTGGCCGGCGCGCGATTGCTGCAACGCGGCGCGCGCCTGCCCGACGCGGGCCTGCGCGGCTTGCGCGGCATCGCGCGCATTCGCGGCCGTCTGGCGGGCGGCGGTCAACTCGTCCTCGGCCGCGCGCAGCCGCGAGGCCGCCACGTGCGCCGCGGCCACGTAGGCATCGTACTGCTGGCGCGAAACTTCCTGTTTGACCACGAGCGCGCGCATGCGGGCGAGATCGGCCCGCGCCTTCGTGTTGTTGGCCTGCGCCTGCGCCAGGTTGGCTTGAGCCACCGCAATGCCCGAGGTCTCCACCTGCCGCGCGGCTTGCTGGGCGCGGGCATAATCGGCTTCGGCGGCGGTCAGTTCCGAAGCGGCTCCCGCCGTGCCGCTGGTTGTAGTGGCCCGGGTCAACGGCACCCCAACTTTTGCTGCGTTGGCGCGCGCCTCGGCTACCGCGACAGCCGCCTCGAACTGCGCCACGCGCGCCGCGTAATCGCGCGGATCGAGCTGGACCAGCACCTGCCCGGCATCCACGTGCTCGTTATCGTGTACCATGATTTGCAGCACGCTGCCGGAAACCCGGGACGAGATGGGCACCAGGTGACCGTTGACCTGGGCGTCGTCGGTCGACTGGCGGTTGCGCGTCAACAGCCACCAGACGAACCCCACGATGACCGCCACGGCGAGCGCGCCCAGCCCCCATTTCAGCGCTTTGTGGCGGGTGCCGTGCCGAGGTTCCTCTGAAGATTGCGGAGGCGATTGCGGAGGCGCTTCGGAATCCTTCTCCAGCGCGTTGGTTCGCGGCACAACAAACGGATGGGCAAATGACGGGCCAAGGTGAAAAAGCTATCAGCTATTGACCCCGCGTTCGGGCGGCAGTAAAGTGGCCCCATGGGTAGATGCGCTTTCATTCTAGTGATTTGCTCCGCCTTGCGGCCGGCGGCGGGCGGGGAGGTCGATATCGGATCGCCCCAGCATCTGCAACTGGTGAACGTCAAGGCGCAATCCGCAATGTTCAAAGGCCGCAGGGCGATCCGGATTGTGGATGCCGCCCCGCCGCAGACGACCGATGCCGGGCGGCTCGCCATTATCAAAGGCCACGAGTTCCGTAATGGCACCATCGAAATCGAAATGGCCGGCGAGCCGGTGGAAGGGGCCTCCGCAGAAGCGCGGGGGTTCGTCGGGATCGCCTTCCGCGTAGCCCCCGATGGCCGCAAGTTCGAATGCGTCTATCTCCGCCCGACCAACGGCCGCGCCGACGACCAGGAGCGGCGCAACCATTCCGTGCAGTACATCTCGGCGCCCGACTGGTCGTGGTCCCGCCTGCGCAAGGAATTCCCCGGCAAGTACGAGACCTATGTCGATCTCCAGCCGGCAGTGTGGACTCGGGTGAAGTTGGACGTCCGCGGCGATAAGCTCCGGCTCTACGTCCACGGAGGTGAGCAGCCCACGCTCGTGGTGAACAATTTGAAACTGGGCGAATCCGCGGGGGCACTGGCGCTGTGGGTCGGTACGGGAACGCGCGCGTATTTCACCGGCTTGCGGGTTAACCTGGAACCATGAAGAGCAACGAAGAGTGGCGGAAACAACTCTCGCCGGAAGAGTTTCGCGTGGCGAGAGAGAAGGGGACCGAGCCGCCCTTCACGGGGCGCTATTGGAACAACCACGAAGAAGGCATGTACCGGTGCGTGTGCTGCGGCGCGCCGCTGTTCCGCTCGCAAGAGAAATTCGAATCCGGCTCGGGCTGGCCGAGTTTCACCGCGCCCGCCGAAGAGGCGAACATCCAGACCGAGCGCGATACGAGCCATTCGATGGAGCGCGTGGAGGTGCAGTGCAGCCAGTGCGGCGCGCATCTCGGCCACGTCTTTCCCGATGGCCCCCGGCCCGCCGGCCTGCGCTACTGCATCAATTCGGCATCGCTCAAGTTCGAACCAATAGCCAATAGCCAATAGCCAATGGCATACAATGTCTCCCTATGAGACCACTCGCACTCTGCCTGCTGTCCGCCCTCGCTCTTTTGGCCCAAACCTGGAATTCACCATGGACCCCGCGGAGAAAGAGAGGCCTTTCTTCCGGGTGAAGCTCTTGAACCGCGACGCCTGGTAGTGCGGAACTTCTTGCCCGCCATGCCGGCAATCTGCCGGCATAGCGGTCCCGCGCCACAAACTACGCCTGGAAGGAACTGCCGCAGCCGCAGGTGGACTTCACGTTGGGGTTGTTGAATTTGAACCCCGCTCCCTCCAGGGTCTCGACGTAATCCACTTCGGCGCCGTCCAGATACAGCATGCTGGCCTGATCGATGAAAACCTTCAGCCCGTCATAGCTGTATGTCTTGTCCAGCATGTTGGGCTGATTCTCAAAAGCCATCGAATAGCTGAAGCCGGAACAGCCGCCGCCCACGACGGCGATGCGCAGCCCGGCGGGCACTGGTTGCTGCGACGACATGATCTCTTTGACCTTGCCAACCGCGCGTTCGGTTAATTGCACCATGCGTTTTAAACTCCTGGTCCTTCAAACTGGTTCTTGGAGCTACGTACCATCCCATTATACAAACGGGACGACGCCGCTCCAGTTCCAGTATATTTAGATGGATAAAGCTGCCCCTAGGATGCGAAATCGGCGGTCCGGATGGCGTGACGGTCACCCGCGACCCGTCCCGCGCCCCCGGCTCCGCGCCTCGATTTCATGG